>NZ_JAYSFE010000142.1:0-10936 GCF_041913585.1 Allostella sp. | reverse complement strand
CCGGCATAGAGCGGGTAGAGGAAGAAGACGACCGCGACCGTGAAGAGGATCGGCCCGCCGGTTCGGCGGATGCCCTCCAGCACCAGCAGGCAGAGGACCCCGGCCAGCACCGTCGGCAGGGTCGGCGCGAGGATGTCCCAGCCGCTGGAGATGATCGTCTGCGCCTCGACGGCGAGATAGAGGGTGACCCCGATCGCGGCCAGTCCGAGGAGGTAGTCGAAGAACGGGGCGTGGCCGGCGAACCGGCGATGGGCCGGGAAGGCGAGGAAGGCGACCGACAGGAAGATGCCGATCATCAGGTAGTAGTAGGCGGTGCTGATCGGGCGGACGCCGGAGAGGCCGAGATTGAACACCTGGTTGACCGAGAGCAGCAGGCCGGCGGCGGTGAGCAGGGCGACCGCGACGAACGCGGGTCCGCGCAGACGCGCCGACCGCGCCTCCGGATCGGGCGGAATCGTGCCATCGGTGGCGTCGGTCATCGGCTTGCGGCTCTCCGGATCGAACGATGCCCGTGTCGCGGCCGACACGGGCATCCCTGGGCGGATTGGATCGCCGGCCGGCTCACAGGGCCGCCAGCGCCTTCGTCCGGTACTCTTCCCAGAACTTGGCGAACCCTTCGGCCGGGACGTTCCTGGCCTTGGCGTCGGCCGTCGCCTGCGCCCAGGCCGCCTGCAGCGCCTTCTGCCGCTTCAGCGCCTTGTCCTGCCAGGCCTGGCTCGCCGGCGTCCAGACGCCGGCTTCCTTGAGCGCCCGGACGGCGCCGTCGTGGAAGGCCGCGTCCATCGGCGGCGTCCCCGACTTGGAGACGTGCCACCGCGGCATGATCGGGTTCACGTCCTTGTAGAGGTCGTAGGTGTCGATCAGCGCCTTGGTGACGGCATAGACCTCGCCCGCGTCCGCCTCGGCATAGATGGTGACCATCGGATAGCGGTAGCCCATGACCGCCGCCGGCTTTTCCGCGGAGATGCCGGCGCCGATCGTGTCGTTGAAGGGCTCGAGGAACGGCACCGCCTTCTGCACCGCCGTCCAGCCCTTGGCGTTGTCGGCCGGCAGCGGCACCCAGGTGATGCCGTTGGGAGAGGACGCCAGTTCGTAGAGGGTGGCGGCGTTGGGCGCGGCGCCGGCGGCGTCGGCCTTGCCCTCGACCAGCGCCTTCAGGCTCGCCCCGTAGTTCGGGAACGGCACCAGTACCATGTCCTTCCAGGTCAGGTCGGCGAAGGCGAGCAGCCCGTCGATCTTGACGTTGACGGAGGCATTGGCGGCGACGTAGGCGAAGCGCTTGCCCTTGAGGCTGGCGACGTCGGTGATGCCGCTGACCTTGGTCGCGACGACGCTGAAGCCGTTGACCCGGCCGAGCATCACCCGCAGGTCCTGCGGCCCCCAGTCGGGCGCGGCGAAGTCGTAGAGCCCCTCGGCGGCGAAATAGGCCTCGTTGGCGAGCCAGGCGTAGCTGACCCGCTTCGTCTTCAGCGGCAGCAGTCGGCCGATCGAGGTGCCCGAGGGCTGGAGGCGGACCCGGGTCCCGTACTTCTTGCCGAAGGCGTCGGCGACGGCGGACGCCTCGACATAGCCGGTCGAGCCGACGTCGTAGGTGCTCCAGACCATCGTGTCCGGCACCTTCTCGGCCGCCACGGCACCGCCTGCAGCCAGGAGCAGCGCCGCCGCGACGGCGCCGCCCCGCATGGTCTCGATCTTCATTCCGTTCCTCCCGAGCGAAAGCACAGGGGGCCGCTTGCGGCCGATCGGCGGCCGGCGCCCTCTTGTTGGCGGCGACATTAGGGGAGCGGTCCGAGGAGCGTCAATCGAAGCGCCGGCCGCGGTCGATTGCACGGCCGGCCGGCGCGCACTAATATATCAGCGGTATCCAACGAGCGGCGCCCGACGAGGCGCCGCCTGCCGCGGGAGAGCCTGCCGATGACGCCCGAAGACATCCTGTCCCATCCGCCGCGCAAGCTCACCCAGGCGCAGCGCGAGGCCTACTTCCGCGACGGCTACCTGCTGCTCGAGCGCATCATCCCGATGGAGACGGTGGAACTGCTGCGCCGGACGACCGCCGAGATGGTCGACCGCAGCCGCAAGGTGACGCGGTCGGACGCGGTGTGGGACCTGGAGAACGGCCATTCGGCGGTCCGGCCGCGGCTGCGCCGGCTGTCGGCGCCCTGCGACCATCATCCGGTCTACTGGGACTATGTGCGCGACATGCTGGGCGACATCGCTGCCGACCTCCTCGGGCCCGACGTCAAGTTCCACCACTCCAAGCTCAACTTCAAATCGGCCGAGGGCGGCACCGAGGTGAAGTGGCACCAGGACATCCAGTTCTGGCCGCACACCAACTATTCGCTGCTGACGATCGGCACCTACATCCACGACTGCGGCATGGAGAATGGCGCGCTCGGCGTCATCCCCGGCAGCCACGACGGCCCGCTCTTCGACCAGTACAACGACAAGGGGCAGTGGACGGGCTGCCTGCAGGAGGCGGACCTCGCCAAGGTCCCGCTCGACCGCGCCGTCTATCTCTGCGGCCCCGCCGGCTCGCTCACCATCCATCATTGCCGCACCATCCATGGCAGTGCGGTCAACGACTCGCCGGCCGACCGCCCGCTCCTCCTCGCGACCCTCGCCTCGGCGGACGCCATGGCCTACACGGGCAACCCCATCAAGTCGCGCTGGGAGCATTTCCCGGTGCGCGGCGGCAAGGCGCGCTGGGCCCATCACGACCCGCGGCCGTGCCTGCTGCCGCCCGACTGGTCGGGCGGCTACAGCTCGATCTTCGCCCTGCAGCAGGAGGAGAGCGGCGGCGAGGCGCCGATCCGCGCCTACGCCGGGTAGGCCTCAGCCGCAGCGGCGGCAACGCACCTCCTCGAAGATGGCCGGCCAGTCGCCGTCAGTCGCGGCATAGTCGAGGAGGCAGCGCAGCGCCTTGGAGGGGTCGGCCATCCCGTAGCGGCGGGCGACCTCGGCCAGCATCTCCAGCGAATCGGGATAGATCTCGAAGGTGACGCGCACCTTGGGCAGCGACGACATGGGGGCTCCGTCAGGGTGGCTGCGATCAGGCCTTGCGGTCGGCCAGCGTGTAGTCGCGCACGACCTCGGCGACGCGGATGCGGAAGTCGCGGATGATCGATTCCTTGCCTTCCGCCTGGGCCGCCCGGTGCTGCGCATGCGCGCGCCAGCGATCGACCGCCGCCATGTCGCGCCAGAAGGACAGCGAGACGTAGCGGCCCGGGCGCGACAGGCTCTCGAAGCGCTCGACCGAGAGGAAACCGTCGATCTGTTCCGCCTCGCGACGGAGTGCGGCGGCCAGTTCGAAGTAGCGCTCGGCGCGCCCTTCGACCATTTCGACCTCGAACATCACGGCGATCATCGGCGTCGGCCTCGGCAGGTGGCGGGGCAGGCGACCATAGACGGATCAGGGAGGAACTGGCGATGAAGCTCTACGAGGGCAGCCGCAGCCTGGCCGGCGCGGTGGTGACGGTCGACGGCCGCCCACTCGACCCGCGCTACGATCTCCGCCGGCTGTCGCCGGCCGGCTTCGAATGGACCTACGAAGGCGCCGGGCCGCAGCAACTGGCCCTCGCCCTGCTCGCCGACCATCTCGGCGACGACGCAAGGGCGCTCGCCCTGCACGAGGCGTTCATGCGGGCGGTGGTGGCCGAACTGGACAATGCCTGGGAACTGACCTCCGACGACATCGCCGAGGCGCTGCGCCGGCTCTGATTCCGGACCGGGACCGGCGCCTTCGTCTTTGCGCCGGAGCAATGCCCGCGTATAGAATACCATTCGCATACCACGAATATATCAGCGGGCCGCCGGACGGCGGCATCGCGAGCGGCGCTAGACCGCGATCTCGGGAGGGGACGATGACGAAGCTGGAAGTGTCGCGCCGCAAGGCGCTGTCGGGTCTCACCATGGCCGGGCTGGGGGCGGGCGCGCTGGCGGCACCCGCCGTCGTGCGCTCCGCCGTGGCCCAGACCCTGAGCTGGAAGATGGCCACCGCCTGGCCGGGCGGGCCCTTGATGGACATCGGCGCCAAGGCCTTCGCCGATCGGGTGGCGCAGCTCACCGAGGGCCGGCTCAAGGTCCAGGTGTTCCCGGGCGGCGCGCTCGGCAATGCGCTCAAGGTCTCGGAGACGGTGAAGAACGGCATCGCCGAGATGGGCCACACCTGGATGGGCTACGACTGGGGTGCGGACACCACCACGGTGCTGCTCGGCGGCTATGCCGGAAGCTTCGATTCCGAGCGCATGCTGCACTGGCTCTACGAGGCGGGCGGTGCCCAGATGCAGCGCCAGTTCCGCGACGAGACGGCGGGCATCGTCTCGCTGCCGCTCTTCATCCGCACCGCCGAGGTCTTCCTCCATTCCCGCAAGCCCGTCCGGACGCTGGCCGACATGAAGGGTCTGAAGCTGCGGACCGCCGGCGCCTGGCTCGACATGGCGAAGGAGATGGGAGCGGCCCCGGTGACGACCGCGGGCGGCGAGATCTATCCCGCCCTCGAGCGCGGCGTCATCGACGCGACCGAGTGGGGCACGCTCTGGGAGAACCTCTCGCCCGGCTTCTACAAGGTCGCCAAGTACCTGATCATCCCGGGCGTCCACCAGCCGACCGCGCCGTTCGAGCTGTGCATCAACAAGGCCGCCTGGGCAAAGCTGCCGGAGCGCGACCAGAAGCTGGTCGAGATCGCCGCCAAGCTCACCACCTTCGAGAGCTGGACGCGCATCGGCGTCGAGGACGCCAAGTCCCTCGACGTCTACCGCAAGGCCGGCAACGAGATCATCGAGCTCGCCCCCGAGGTCCAGTACGAGACCAAGCGCGTGGCCATCGAGTGGGCCCGGAAGCAGGGCGAGAAGAACGCCTGGTTCAAGAAGATCCTCGACAGCCAGCTCGCCTTCGAGGCCGAGTGGAAGGGGGCGAACCGCTGGCGCAACGTGCTGGTGAAAGAAGGCTGACCGGCCGGCACACGGGGGCAGCCGGGCGGGAGCGCCGCCCGGCCGCTCCAGGGGGGAGATGATCTGGGATGGATGCCGTCTGCCGGGCGATCGACCGCCTGAGCACGGTGGTGGGCGTGCTCGCGGCCTGGCTCCTGGCGCCGCTGGTCATCGCCCTCTGCTACGAGGTCGTCGCGCGCTACGTCTTCGGCGCGCCGACCATCTGGGCCTACGAACTGGCCTATCTCCTGACCGGCTCGGGCTGGATGCTGGGGATGGCCTACGCGCTGGCGCGCGGCGCCCATATCCGGATCGACGTGCTCTATCTCGGCATGTCGCCGCGCCGGCGCGCGCTCGTCGACCTCTTCGGCTATCTCGTCCTGCTCATCCCCTTCCTCGTCTGGGTCACCACGACCCTCGACGACCGGGCGATCCACGCCATGCAGTCCGGCGAGCGCACCGGCCAGTCGGCCTGGAACCCGCCGATCTGGCCCTTCCGCACCGTCTTCCTGGTCAGCTTCGCCATGCTGACCCTCCAGGCCGCGGCCGAGGCGGCGCGCGCCGCCATGATCCTCCTCGGCCGACCCCCGGAGCGGCGCTGATGGACTACACCTCGCTGCTGCTCTTCCCCTTCCTCCTGGTCCTGCTCTTCGCCGGCTTCCCGGTCGCCTTCTCGATGATGGCGACGGCCTTCGTCTTCGGCGTCTGGACCTTCGGCTGGGCCTTCGTCTTCCAGGTCTCGGAGAAGATCGAGGACGTCGCCTCCAACTTCGTGCTCGCCGCGGTGCCGCTCTTCGTCTTCATGGGGACGATGATGGAGCGCTCGGGCATCGCCAACCGGCTGTTCGAGGCGATTCACCTGTGGACCCGGCGCCTGCCGGGCGGACTCGCGGTCGGCACCGTCCTCATGTGCATCGTCTTCGCCGCCTCCAGCGGCGTCGTCGGCGCGACCGAGACCGTCATCGGCCTGCTCGCGATCCCGGTGATGATGCGCTACGCCTACAACAAGGAACTGGTGGTCGGCACGATCTGCGCCGGCGGCTCGCTCGGCACCATCATCCCGCCCTCGGTCGTCGTCGTCATCATGGGGCCGCTCGCCAACGTCTCGGTGGGCGACCTGCTTGTCGGGATGATCTTCCCCGGCCTCATCATGGCCGGGTCCTACATCGTCTACATCCTCGTCCTGTGCTGGCTGCGGCCGTCGGCCGGGCCGCGGATTCCGCCCGGTCCGGACGATCCGCCGCTCGGCGAGAAGCTGCGCGTCACTGCCCGCGCGCTCGTGCCGCCGCTCTGCATGATCTTCGCCGTCCTCGGCTCGATCATGCTCGGCTGGGCGGCGCCGACCGAGGCGGCGGCCCTGGGGGCGGCCGGCTCGGTCGTCCTCACCATCTTCTACGGCACCTTCACGCTGCGCGTGCTGCACGAGGCGGTGATGAAGACGCTGCTGATCTCGACCATGATCATGGCGATCATCCTCGGCGGCAGCATGATGACGGGCGCCTTCGTCGGCGCCGGCGGCATCGCCGTCGCCCAGGAACTGGTGAACAGCCTGTCGCTCGGCCCCTGGGGCCTGCTCGGCATCGTCCTCTTCCTCGCCTTCCTCGCCGGGTTCTTCCTCGACTGGATCTCGATCGTCCTCATCCTGGTGCCGATCTTCTCGCCACTGCTGACCGGCGCCGGCATCGACATGGTGTGGTTCTGCATCGCGCTCCTGATCGTCATCCAGACGAGCTACCTGTCGCCGCCGATGGCGCCCGCCATCTTCTATTTCCGCGCCATCAGCCCACCCGAGATCACGACCGGCCACATGTATCGGGGCGTGCTGCCCTTCATCGGGCTGCAGCTGGTGACGCTGGCGATCGTGCTGTCGTTCCCGGGCGTGGTCCTGTGGCTGCCGAAGATGCTACTCACGCCGGGATGACGCGCACCCCGACCCGGAATCCGAGGCGCCGCAAGCCCGACCCCGCGGAGGCCGAGGGCCAGAGCCTGACCGAAACCGCCTACCGGCGGTTGGAAGAGCTGATGGTCACGCTCCAGCTCGCGCCCGGCTCCGGGGTCTCGGAGGCCGAGCTCAGTCGCCGGCTCGGCATCGGGCGGACGCCGATCCGCGAGGCCCTGCAGCGGCTGGCGCGCGAGCGCCTGGTGGTCATCCTGCCGCGCCGGGGCATCGTCGTCTCGGAGATCAACGCCCTGACCCAGCTCCGCCTGATCGAGACGCGGCGGGAGCTCGAGCGCCTGCTGGCGCGGCGCGCCGCCAAGCGCGCGACCGAGGCCGAGCGGGCGCGGTTCCGCACCATCGCGACCGGCATGGCCAGGGCCGCCAGCGAGGAGGACGACATCGCCTTCATGCGCCTCGACCAGGCCTTCAACGGGCTGGTGACCGAGGCCGCGCGCAACGAGTTTGCGGCCGGCGCGATGAGCCTGATGCATGGCCTGTCGCGGCGCTACTGGTACCACCACTACAAGCAGGTGGCCGACCTGCCGCTGTCGGCGCGCCTGCACGGCGCCGTCGCCGAGGCGATCGCCGCCGGCGACGAGGCGAAGGCTGCCGAGGCGTCCGACCGGCTGATGGACTACATCGAGTCCTTCACCCGCGCGACGGTCGACGCCGCGCTCTGAGCCGGACCGCCGGCAGGAGTGCCGGTCGCGTGGCACGGTCGCGGCCCGTCCGCCCTGCCGGGCGCCGGCTGCGGCAAGAAGGCCCGGATGCCCAGGACGGCGGCGCCTGCCGCTTGCTTGACCCTCCATGGGGCCATGTTTAGGTTGCGCCGCACAAATTCGTCAGGGACCCGATTTCAATGGCCTCCAACGGCGTCCGCGGTCGGGGAACCGGCCTCAGCTTCCAGTCGCTGATCCTCACGCTGCAGAATTTCTGGGCAGAACAGGGCTGCGTCATCCTGCAGCCGCACGACGTGGAAGTGGGCGCCGGCACGTTCCATCCGGCGACGACGCTGCGGGCGCTGGGGCCCCGCCCCTGGCGCGCCGCCTACGTCCAGCCCTCGCGCCGGCCGACCGACGGGCGCTACGGCGAGAATCCGAACCGGTTGCAGCACTACTACCAGTTCCAGGTCATCCTGAAGCCGTCGCCGCCCGACAGCCAGGCACTCTATCTGGAAAGCCTGAAGCGGCTCGGCATCGACCCCTTGGCGCACGACATCCGCTTCGTCGAGGACGACTGGGAGAGCCCGACGCTCGGCGCCTGGGGCCTCGGCTGGGAGGTCTGGTGCGACGGCATGGAAGTCAGCCAGTACACCTATTTCCAGCAGGTCGGCGGCATCGAGTGCAACCCGGTTTCGACCGAGCTGACCTACGGGCTGGAACGGCTGGCGATGTACATCCAGGGCGCCGACAGCATCTACGACCTCGAGTTCAACGGCGTCCAGGGCCCCGGCCGCATCACCTATGGGGACGTCTTCCTGCGCAACGAGCGCGAGTTCTCGGCCTTCAACTTCGAGCGCGCCGACACCGGGCTCCTGCTGCGCCACTTCGTCGATGCCGAGCGCGAGTGCCAGAGCCTGCTCGACGCCAGGCTGGCGCTCCCCGCCTACGACCAGTGCATTAAGGCGAGCCACACCTTCAACCTGCTCGACGCCCGCGGCGTCATCAGCGTCACCGAGCGCGCCGCCTATATCGGCCGGGTGCGGGCGCTGGCGAAGGGCTGCTGCGAGGCCTGGCTGGCGGGCGAACTCGCCCAGGCCCAGTCGGGCGAAGCGGGGGCCTGAGCCATGGCCGAACTGCTGCTCGAGCTCTTCTCCGAGGAGATCCCGGCGCGCATGCAGGCCCGCGCCGCCGACGACCTGCGCCAGCTGCTCGCCGACGGGCTCGCCAGGGCCGGCCTCGCCCATGACGGCGGCCGCGCCTTCGCCACGCCCCGCCGCCTCGTCGTCGTCTTCGACGGCGTACCCGAGGCGCAGCCCGACCTCGCCGAGGAGCGCAAGGGCCCGCGCGTCGGCGCCGCCCAGCCGGCGATCGACGGCTTCCTGCGCGCCGCCGGCGTCGCCAGCCTGGACCAATGCGAGAAGCGCGCCACCGATAAGGGCGAGTTCTGGTTCGCCGTCCTCCGCAAGGCCGGCCGCGCCGCCGCCGACGTGCTGCCCGCCATCGTCACCCAGGCGGTGACCCAGCTGCCCTGGCCGAAATCGATGCGCTTCGGCCATTCCCAGTTCCGCTGGGTCCGGCCGCTGCACCGTGCCCTCTGCCTCTTCGACGGCCGGCCGCTCGCGGGCGATCTCGTCCTCGACGAGGCGACCCGCCTGCCCTTCTGCGACCGTTCGAGCGGTCACCGCTTCCTGGCGCCGGCGGAGTTCGCCGTCACCGGCTGCACCGACCTGAAGGCGAAGCTCGCGGCGGCAAAGGTCATCCTCGACCCGGCCGACCGCCAGCGGACGATCCTGGAGGCGGCCCGGGCGCTGGCCGCGGCCGAGGGGCTGGCGCTGCGCGAGGACCCGGGCCTGCTGGCCGAGGTCGCCGGCCTCGTCGAATGGCCGGTGGTGCTGATCGGCCGCATCGCCGACGCCTTCATGGACGTGCCGGCCGAGGTGCTGGTCACCTCGATGCGCACCCACCAGAAATATTTCGCCCTCGACCGCGCCGACGGCAGCCTCGCGCCGCGCTTCCTCGTCGTCGCCAACATGGCGGCCGCCGACGGCGGCGCGGCGATCGTCTCCGGCAACGAGCGGGTGCTGCGGGCCCGCCTGTCGGACGCCAAGTTCTTCTGGGACCAGGACCGCAGGCTGCCGCTCGGCGACCGGGTGCCGGCGCTGGACAAGGTCGTGTTCCATGCGAGGCTCGGCACCATGGGCGAACGGGTGGCGCGCCTCCAGGCCCTGGCGGCCGAACTCGCCCCCGCCATCCCCGGCTGCGACCGCGACCTCGCCCGGGCGGCCGCCGGCCTCGCCAAGGCCGACCTCACCTCCGGCATGGTCGGCGAGTTCCCCGAGCTCCAGGGGATCATGGGCCGCTACTACGCCCGCCACGACGGCGAGCGCGAGGAGGTGGCGGAGGCGATCGCCCAGCACTATTCCCCGCTCGGCCCCAACGACCGCTGCCCGTCGCAGCCGGTGGCGGTCGCCGTCGCACTCGCCGACAAGATCGACGCGCTGGTCGGCTTCTTCGCCATCGACGAGAAGCCGACCGGCTCCAAGGACCCCTTCGCCCTGCGCCGGGCGGCACTCGGCGTCATCCGCCTGATCGTCGAGAATGGGTTGCGGGTCCCGCTCGCCCCGCTGTTCGACATCGCCCTCGGGCTCTACCGGCCGGTGCTGGGCGACGCGGGACCGGCCACCGTCGCCCCCGCCCTGCTCGACTTCCTCGGCGACCGGCTCAAGGTCCACCTGCGCAACGAAGGCGTGCGCCACGACCTCGTCTCGGCGGTCTTCGGCACCGGCGGGGAGGACGACATCGTCCGTCTGCTCGCGCGCGTCGCCGCCCTCGGCACCTTCCTCGGCAGCGAGGACGGCGCCAACCTGCTCGTCGCCTATCGCCGCGCCTCGAACATCGTCCGCATCGAGGAGAAGAAGGACGGCCCCCACGACGGCGCGGTCGACCGCGCGGCGCTGGCCGAGCCCGAGGAGGCGGCGCTCGGCGCGGCGCTGGCCGAGGCGCTGCCGGCGGTGCGCGCCGCCGTCGCCGCGGAACGCTGGGCCGAGGCCATGCGTTCGGTCGCCGGACTACGCGGGCCGGTCGACGCGTTCTTCGACCGGGTCACCGTCAACGCCGCCGATCCCGCGCTCCGCGCGAACCGGCTGCGGCTCCTGTCGGAAATCCGCCGCACGCTCGACAGCGTCGCGGACTTCTCACGCATCGAGGGTTGAGAGCGATCATGACGAGATGGGTGTACACCTTCGGCGACGGCAAGGCGGAGGGGCGCGCCGAGATGCGCGACCTGCTGGGCGGCAAGGGTGCCAACCTGGCCGAGATGAGCAGCCTCGGGCTGCCCGTCCCGCCCGGCTTCACCATCACGACCGAGGTCTGCACCTGGTTCTACGACCATGACCGCCAGTACCCGG
>NZ_JAYSFE010000141.1:0-11006 GCF_041913585.1 Allostella sp. | reverse complement strand
GGACCGTGTCGTACCCCTCCGCCTGCCCCGACCGGAGCAGCCGCAAGCGGTCACTTCGGCGCTCCTCCCGGACGCGGTCCGCCTCTTCGCGCTCCCTCCTCTCTTGCTCGAGTTGCGCCAATCGCTCCTGTCGCCGGCGTTCGCGCTCCGCCCGCTTGGTTTCCTGCCAGGATGCCAACTCGGCCATCCGGAACTCGGCAATCGCTTCGAGATCCCCACAGGGCAACGGCCGGCATCCCTCGTAGCCCAAGCGAGAGACGAGGAAGAGCGATGCCGAGGATGTCGTCGGAGTGCAGTCGCGAAACCGCCGCGATCGAATACCCATAGCCGACAGAAGGCGGTCGTCGAGGAAGTCGCCCAGTCCGTCCTCGTCCCGCTTCAGCTTCGGTCGAAGCGCCGGTTCGATGCATGGCTCGTAGGAATCGGCGACGCGCAGCGTTCCGGACAGCGACCGCTCCACGCCCTTGCCGTCGTCGCTGCCGCGGGTGTTGAAGATCACCAGGATGTCGTTGGGGTCGCCCTCGCTGCGCACCCGCTCGACATGCGCACGCCGACGTTCCTCGGCCTCCGCGGCGGCCAGTGCCCGGGCCTCCATTTCCCTGCGCTGTCGCGCCTCGGCGTCGCGCTGTTCCTGAAGCCGCGCGTCCTCCTCGCGTTGTTTTTCGATGCGTGCGGCCTGGATGGAGAGACGCTCTTCGGCCACTTCTCGTGCGGCCCGCAAGGCCACCTCAGACTCGTTGGCGAGCTTGGCCAGATGCTGTTCGGCGGGCTGGTAGTCGCGCAAGGCCGCCATCTTGTAGAAGCGAATGGCCACATCCACGTCTTCCGCCACCCCGCGCCCCCGCTCGAGCATACGTCCGAGGTCGAACATCGCCGCCGGGCGCTCCTGCTCGGCTGCTCGCCGGAGCCACCGTACCGCCGCCACATCGTCCTGCTCGAGGCCGCGGCCATCGCGGTACAGTCGTCCGAGGTTGTGCTGGGCGACGGCCCGGCCCTGCTCGGCCGCCAGCCGGTACCAGCGGGCCGCTTCGGCAGGATCACGCTTCACGCCTCGACCGTTCTCGAACAGGAAGCCCATCGTGTTCTCGGCCACCGACAGCTGATAGTTGGCGGCTTCACGAACCAGCCGCGCACCCTCCCCTTCGTTCTTCGGTACCCCCTGTCCCCGCATGTGGGCCCAGCCGAGGCTGTAGATGGCATAGGGATACTGGCGCACGACGGCGCGGCGATACCATTCCACCGCTTCCTCGAAGCGCTCGGCCTTGTCCAATGCGAGCGCGTACTGGAGCTGCAGCCGCGGCGATGAGGGATAGGTCGCGAGCGCGGCGGCGCAAGCGGGAATAGCCCGTTCAGCGTCGCGGTCCTTGCGCTCGACCGGGTCGGCAATTCGCAACGGATCATCCGGATGCGCGGTCAAGACATCGCAGTCGGTGCGCGGTGCGTCTTGCAGCGATTGCGCTCTCAACCGCGCATGGACGGCAGCGATCAGAGCCGTCCGTGCGGCAATGTCTCGACGCTCCTGCAACTCGGCCTGCCGTTGCTCGGCCTCGCGGGACACAGCTTCTCGTTGTTGCGCTGCGAGATATTCCTTCTGCCGCTGTTCCTCGACTGTCTCTGCCGCGCGCTGGCGAAGGTCCGACAACAGCTTCTCGGCGTAGGGTGTGACCAATGTCGGTTGCAGCGCGTTCCGGGTCGCCTGCCAGGACGGAGTTCCGCCGCAATAGGTGATCAGACGCTCGGCGATGAACCGTTCTTTCGCCCATGCCAGAGACACTTCACGGCAAACCTGCCCGTCGGTCCCCCTTCCCTGGCGCAGGATGACCACGGTGCCGGTGAGTTGTCCGGACGAAAACGCGATGGGGTCGTGCGGACGGCCGACCGTCAGGAGCCGCTGCATATGTGGCCGGATTGCCGCGATATCGGTGCCGTCGAGCGTGTCGGTCCCCACCACGAAGGGCGACGACGGCCCTTGCGACCGCGCGGCCGATGGAAGACCTGTCGTGGCGGCAATCGCGCACGCCACCACAACCACCTGCCAGAGCGCGGCGACTCTGCACGCTTTCATCGCGCAAACCTCTCCCGGGCACAACGAGAAGCAACGTGACCACAGGTCGACTTGACCGGTCAATCTGTGCGCATGTCGACAAGAGCTGCCGCCGACGCAAGGCATAGAGTCGACCTCGCGCAACTGCCGTGTTCCGGCGACCGGGCCTCGGCCAGCCCGACAAGCGATCCTACGGTCCACCTCGTAAAGACGGACTACCGCCGAGATCGCCTCGCGCACGGCCGGGATCTGAGTGTCGAATGCCTGGAGGGGCTCCAGTCGTGGCACGGATAGCCGGATCGGCATCAACCGACCGCGACGGCCGGCGACAAGAACCAGTGCCCGTTCAGGCACGTCCCGGAAGCAGCCGTTGAAGGGTTCCGCACACGTGTGCCGCCGACGTTCCTGGCAGAATTCGGGATCCAATGGTCGCTTGGACGACGCGCAGCGATACTCGCGGCTACCCCCATGCGGTATCGCTACGACGCCCGGGCAAGCCGCAGCAGCATGCCGCCGTACCGGATGCCATAGCCGAAGAACGCCAGCATCCAGCATGTCGCGGACAGGTAGAGGATCCAGGTGACGTCGGGGATGAACCCGGCGACGATCCGCAAGACCGCGGCCAGGACGATCGCGAGGTAGATGAGGGAGGTCCAGAGATCCGCCTTGAGCGCGCGACCGGTATGGCCGAGGGTCGCCCGGGTCATGACGGCGAGCGTCATCGTGCCCATGGTGCCAACCCCAAAGGCGTGGACCGCCGCAATCGCAGGGACGTGCGCCGGAGCCAGCGTGGCAAGGCCGGCCAGAAGGAAGCCGGTCGGCAGGAAGAGATAGGCGACGTGCAGGATCAGCACGAGCACGTCGGGGCCCGTGCGGTCCCCCGCCCAGCGGGCCAGCCGGACGAGGTTGAGCGCCGCAGCCGCGACCAGTGCGTTACCCGACACCGTGCTGTCCGGAACGACCGTCCAAAGCAGCAGTGCGACCGTCGACAGCGCGATCGTCACCCCGTCGAAGCGGCCGAAGGGGGCCGGCAGCCTGCCCGGGATCTCGCGAGCGAGCCAGTTGCGGGTGAAGCTCGGAATGATGCGACCGCCGACGATCATGATCAGCACCAGGACTGTCGCGATCGCCAGCCGGCCTCCGTAGAAGCTCGTCCCGGAGAGCCCGGCTTCGACATGGAAGAGGACGTTGGCGAGGAAGAAGAGCGTGACCGGCGCCAGCATCTTCAGGTTGCGCCAATTGCGCCCGGCAACGATCTCCTTCGCGGCGGCGGCGGCCAGGGCGGCGAGGAACAGGCAGTCGACAATCGCCGCCGCGACCCAGCCGATCTCCCCGGAAACGAGGACGGCGACGCGCCCGGCGAGCCACAGCAGGACGAGCGCCAGCAGCGGCAGGCCGCGCACCGGAAGGCGCCCCGTCCAGTTCGGGATCGCGGTCAGCAGAAAGCCGCCTACGATCGCGGCGACGAAGCCGAACATGGTCTCGTGGACATGCCAGTCGAGCGGCGAGAACGCGCTCGCGAGTTCGATCAGGCCGTGGAGCAGCGGCAGCCACGCCAGGATGATCAGCCCCGCGTAGAACGCACCCAAGAGAAAGAACGGCCGAAAGCCGTGGGACAGGACAGCCGGGAATTGTCGTGCGGACGGGGTGCCGGGCGCGGCGCGACGGGCGCCACCGACCGCCCCCTTGGCTGAAGCGGTCATGACAACCCCTCCCGGGCAATCGGGTGGATCGAATGGGTAGTGCGCAAGGCTCGGTCCATCAAGAGCGATGCCACCTCCGGCGGGCAGTACGCGCGGACGGTCGCCTCGAACAGGGCGAGCCAACGCCGGAAATGTACTTCGGCGACGCCCGGTATGACGAGGTGCGGAGGCAGTGACCGACCCACGTAGCGGCCGGTGCGGAGGAGCGTCGCCGACCAGAAGTCGCACATCTTCGCCAGGTGTCCCGGCCATGCGGCGGGCGCGACCGCGGCGTCGAACAAGGCCCCCAGGAGGTCGTTCCGGCGGACCTCGGCATAGAAGCCCTGCACGGCCGACCGGATCATCGCTTCGTCGAGGATCGCGGCCAGCGGCTGGCGGTCGACCAGGACCGCGCGGTCTGGGGCGGGTCGACTCTTGATCGATCCTTCCCTTTCAGTACGGCGGGGCCGGCATCGGCGCGATCGGCCTCCGGATCGTGGAAGATCCACTCGGCGGCTCCCGGGAGGTCGTCATACTGTCCCCTCCGCAGCGACCAGAAGAAGGCGGCGAGCGCGATACCGCCAAGCACCAGCGCCAGCGGAACGAGGAAGACCAGACTGTTCATCGGCCGGATTCCATCGCCACGCCGAACCCGGGCGGCCGCGGGGCTGCGGCCGGAAGGCCCGTCCCGAGCGGTTCGCGCGCCCCGGGCAGAGAGGAAGAAGATGCGCCCGGAATAGACGAAGCAGGGCAGCGCCAGCGCGGCGGAGATCCAGTGGAAGGCGAGACGGGTCTCCGCGTCGGCGCCCGACCACACCGACACCGACAGCAGCATGAAGTTCATCGACGCGAAGCCGGCGACCGCCAGCGCGCGGATCAGGCGCCCGAACTCCGGGTCCGCGCGGTCCTCGACGGCCTCCGACAGGTGGCCGGGAAAGCCCAGGGCGTCGAGCGCCGGCAGCAGGTCCGGCGGCCGTGTGCCGTGCCATGTCACGCTGGCGCCCCATATCAACAGGTTGTGGACGCCCGGCACCGACAGTTCGGTCCGGTAGCGCCCCTCGCCCAGCGCCCGGCTGGCCAGCCGCGTTTCATGGCCGGCCGCGGTCCGGTTCATTGGATGGCCCGGTAGCTGTGCCAGGTCGCGTGGCCGAGCAGCGGAAACACCACGATCAGGCCGAGGAGTCCGGTCGCCACGCCAACGAGGAAGAGGACGAGCACGATCGCGCCCCAGGCGAGCATGACCGGCATGTTGTTCCAGACCATCGAGATGCTGGTGCCCATGGCCGTGAAGGCGTCCGTCCGCTGGTCGAGCAGCATGGGGACGGCGAACGTGCTGACGGCGAAGGAGAACGCGGCAAAGAGACCGCCAACCGCTGTGCCGACCGCCAGCATCCCCCAGCCCTGCGGCGTGGTGAGGAGCATCGCGACGACGCCGTCGAGGCCGGGGAACGGCCTCAGTCCGAAGAAGAGCGCGTAGATGAGGACGGCCGCCCGCATCCAGGCCAGCATCAGCAGCCCGAGGATCGAGCCCGTGAACCAGACCTGCGCGCCCGAGGCCGGCCGCACGAGGATCATCCGCCCGAGGCTGACCGACCGCCCCTCCTCGATGTCGCGGCTCTTCTGGTAGAGGCCGATCGCGACCAGCGGCCCGACGACCATGAAGCCGGCCAGCGCCGGAAACAGGATGTAGTCCAACTGGAGCCGGAACAGGCCCCAGACGATGCCGGCCGAGACCGCGAAGACCAGCAGGCCGTAGGCGAGGCTCGGCCTGGCATTGTGCCACAGGTCGCGCCAGCCCTGGCCGAGCCAGACGAACGCCGCAGCGGCCGGCAGGTTGCGCCGGCGCTGGGCCGCCAGTGTCAGCGCGGGGCCGGCCGCGTCCTCGATGGTTCCCATGGTGGCGCTCCCTCAACAGGCCGATCGGGCGGCGCGGAAGCTGCCGCCTTCGCCCGGCAATCTGGCGTGCGGCACGCAGTCCGGCTGCGAGATGAGCGCCACATGCACGAGGTGGGTATTGGCTGCGACGAGCAGCGCTGCACCGGCGATGACGACCGTCGCCACCAGGAGGCGCCAGCGGGCCCGCGGTGACCGGCCGCTCACCGGGCGTCGCCCTGCAGCGTGCGGACATAGAGCGCCAGCATCCGGATCTCCGCCGGCGACAGGCGCCCCTGCCAGTGGGGCATATGGCCCTGCCGACCGCCATGGATGCTGGCGAATACCGACTGGGCGTCGCCGCCGTAGATCCAGTGCCGGTCGGTCAAGTCCGGCGCACCGAGGTCGCGGCTGCCTTTCGCTTCGTCCCCGTGGCACGAGGCGCAGTTGGCGGCGAAGACCTCGCGGCCGGCGGCCGTGCGCGCCTGCTCGATATCGCCGAGCCGCTGCCCCGAAAGTGACCGGACGTAGGCCGAAACGCCGAGGATCTGGTCTCTGGTCAGGACGCCGTCGCGGCCGAAGGCTAGCATCTGCGACGTCCGCGTGCGCTCACCCGTGGAGTTGATCCCGACGCGGATCGTGTCGGCCAGCGTCTCCGGATCGCCGCCCCACAGCCAAGTGCCCGACGCGAGGTTGGGGAAGCCGGGACCGCCCGTCCCCTTCACACCATGGCAGGCCGCGCAGTTGTCGACGAAGAGCGTGCGGCCCGTGTCGCGGACGTGCCGCATCAGCCCCGCGTCGGCCGCGATCTCCTCGAAGCTCGCCCGCTCCAGCCGGCCGGTCCACGCGGAGCGGGCTGACGCCGCATCCTGCAGCTGCCGCATGACGACAGCGCGCTGGTCGAAGCCGAGCAGGCCCTTGGTGTAGCTCCAACCCAGCGGCCAGGCGGGCATCAGGATCCAGTAGACGATGGCGAACAGCGTCGTTGCCGCCAGGAAGAACAGGACGACGCGCGGAATCGGCGTGTCGAGCTCCTCGATGCCGTTCCATTCGTGACCGGTCGTGTCACGGCCGGTGACGGGATCGTGCTTCTTCTTTCCCATCGCCTATTCCTTCGGCCGATCGTCGTGGTCGAGAATGCTCTTGCCAGCGCGGTCGAAGCGCTTCCGGTTCGACGGCCAGAAGACGTAGATCAGAACGCCGACCGCCATCGCGATCAGGTAGAAGAGGCCCCAGCTCCTGGCGAAGACGACGAGGGCCTGATGGTCGATCTCCATCGCGTCACCTGCCGGGCGCCGCGGCGACCTTGTGGGCGGCGTCGGTCAGGCGCCCGAGTACCTGCAGATAGGCGACGAGCGCGTCCATCTCCGTGAGCCGGGCGGGATCGCCGTCGAACACCCGGATGTTGGTCGCCGCCCCATAGCGTTCGGTGACGCCGCCCGCCGCGGGGCCGTCGGGATTGGCCTGTGCGTCGGCGTCGGTCACGGCGTTGGCGATCATGGCGTCGGTGTAGGGCACGCCGACCGCACGCTGCGCCGCGAGGTGCTGGCGGAGATCGTCAATCTTGACCCGGTTGCGCTGCAGCCAGCCGTAGCGGGGCATGACCGATTCCAGCACCACGTCGCGGGGGTTGACGAGATGGGCGACGTGCCACGCATCGGAATACTTGCCACCGATGCGGGCAAGGTCGGGGCCGGTGCGCTTCGACCCCCAGAGCATCGGATGGTCGTTGCGCGATTCGACCGCCAGCGAGAACGGCCCATAGCGTTCGACTTCGTCGCGCAGGGTCCGGATCATCTGCGAATGGCAGGCGTAGCAGCCCTCGCGGATGTAGATGTTCCGGCCGGCGAGTTCGAGTGGCGTGTAGAGGCGCATGTCGGGCGCCTCCTCAACCGTCTCGTGGATGGTGAAGAGTGGCGCGATCTCGACGAAGCCGCCGATCGCGGAGACACCGATGATGGCGAGCACGAAGCCGATCGCGCTGCGTTCGAGCCTGCGATGGAAGCCGGGCATGGCTCACCCCCCCGGCTGGAGGTCGGCGCGGGCGGGCGACAGCACCGGCAAGTCGGCGTCGGCCACACCGCGGGCCGGGCGCGCCATGCGGATCGTCATCGCGATGTTGTAGGCCCCGACCACCGTACCGAGCAGAAACAAGAGGCCGCCGACGGTGCGAACGATGTAGTAGGGGTGCATTGCGACGAGGCTGTCGATGAACGAGTAGGAGAGCGTCCCGCTGTCGTTGTAGGTGCGCCACATCAGGCCCTGGATGATGCCCGAGTTCCACATGGCGAAGACGTAGATGACAGTCCCGGAGAGTGCGAGCCAGAAGTGCACTTCGACCAGCCTTGGCGAATACATGCGCTCCTGCTTCCACATCCATGGAACCAGCGCGTAGAATGAACCGAACGTGATCATCGCCACCCAGCCCAGCGCGCCGGCATGGACGTGGCCGACGGTCCAGTCCGTGTAGTGGGAGAGCGAGTTGACGGCACGGATGGCCATGAACGAGCCCTCGAAGGTCGACAGCCCGTAGAACACGGCAGCGACCATCATGAAGCGCAGGGTCGCGTCGTCGCGGACCTTGTGCCAGGCGCCGTTCAGCGTCGCCAGCGCATTGCCGGCCGAGGCCCAGGACGGCACCAGCAGCACCAGCGAGAAGGTCATTCCCAGCGTCTGCACCCATTGCGGCAGTGCCGTGTAGTGCAGGTGGTGCGAGCCCGCCCACATGTACATGAAGGTGATGCCCCAGAAGCTGACGATCGACAGCCGATAGGAGAAGATCGGCCGCTCGGCCCGCTTGGGTAGGTAGTAGTACATCATGCCGAGGAAGCCGGCGGTCAGGAAGAACGCCACGGCGTTGTGGCCGTACCACCATTGCGTCATCGCATCCTGCACGCCCGAGAACAGCGAGTAGCTCTTGGCATGGCCGAGAGAGACCGGCACGGCGAGGTTGTTCACGATGTGAAGCACCGCCACGACCAGGATGAACGCCATGTAGTACCAGTTGGCGACGTAGATGTGCGGTTCCTTCCGACGCCCGAGCGTGCGGATGTAGACGAGGAAGTAGACGACCCAGACGACGACCAGCCAGATGTCGGCGTACCATTCCGGCTCGGCATACTCCTTGGACTGGGTCAGCCCCATCAGGTAGCCGCTGGCCGCCACCACGCAGAACAGGTTGTAGCCGACGAGGACGAACCAGGGGCTGAACTGGTCCGGCAGCCGTGCCCGCGTTGTCCGCTGCAGCACATGGAAGGAAGTGGCGATCAGCGCGTTGCCGCCGAAGCCGAAGATCACGCCGCTGGTATGCACCGGCCGGATGCGCCCGAAGCTCGCCCAGGCCGCGTCAAACGTCAGGTCGGGCCAGGCGAGCAGTGCCGAGACCCAGACGCCGAAGGCCATACCGACGACCGCCCAGGCCATCGCGAGGACGATGCCCGCGCGGGTGGGATCGTCATAGTACTGCGCGAGCCGCTCGGCTCCCGGGGCCGGATCGAAGTAGCGGGCGATGACCGCGAAGATCAGCCCGATGCTAACGGCGAGCACGATGAAGCCGTGCACGCCGAGGGGATCGTTCTGCCCGACGCCGGCCATGGCAAGGCCGCAAGCGGCGAGGAGAACCAGCACCACGAGGGCGAGTTGGCGCTCGGCAAGGGTCAGTCCGGAGGCCATGGAGTTGAATCCCTCCCCGCTCACGCCGCAGCGCCGTCGATCCCGAGCAGCGGCATCAGCGCCGGCCCCTCATGGATGATGTCGGCCAGGGAGTATCGGTCGAGGACGGCATGGAACGCATTCGTCGCCTCGACCACCATTCCCTTCAACCGGCAGGCCCGGACGATCCGGCAGCGGGCGCATCCCGGCTCGAGGCATTCGACCAGCGCGAAATCCTGCTCGATCGCGCGGACCAGCGCGCCGATATTGATGCGCTCGGGCGGCACCGCAAGCCGGATGCCGCCCGCGCGACCACGCGCCGTGATGACGTATCCGAGATCGCGCAGGCTCTGGGCCACCTTCAGCAGGTGGTTGCGCGACAGACCGTAGGCCGTCGCCACCGCATCCACCGTGCAGATCCGGTTCGGCCGCAGCGCCGCATAGATGAGCATCCGCAGGGCGTAGTCGGTGTGGCGTGTCAGGCGCACGGCGTCGGCTCCCCTGCCGCCTCTAGCGAACGCCCGGACAACGCGATCGAGAGAGACGCCGGCACCATCGAGAACGACAACAGATTCGACATGGAGGCACGATATCGAAAAAGCAGTATCTTGAATACCTCTTTAATTCGGGCTGGCGCAAACCCCTTCGCCCGACTGCGCCATTAGCATAACGACATCTTGACATGTCGCGAATGCAATACCACTTTCCGCCCCGTGATTGCCGAACCCACCCTCGCCGAACTTGCCGCCGCGTCCGGCCTGCAACCGCGGACGATCCGATCCTGGGTCGCCCAGGACCTGCTGCCGGCCCCGCTCAATCGCGGTCCGGGTGCCCGCTATCCCGCCGACATGCTGCAGCGCCTGCTGGCGATCCGCGCCATGCGCGACCTCCTCGGCATGCCGCTGGCCGCGATCCGGCAGGAACTCCTCGTCGCCAGTGCCGAGCGCATCGCCGAGTACGCCGCCAAGGCCGGAGCACTGACGCCGGAGCCCGGTTCCAATATCCAGGCAGCCGCGTCCGGAACCGATGCCGTCAACTACATCCGGCGACTGCAGCGGGAGGCCGCCGGGCCGACCGTGGCCGCCTCCCCCTCTCCGCCATCGACCGGGCTCGACGCGCTTGAGCAGGCGCTAGCGGCGCGGGCCGCCGACCCTGCGCCGCGGCGGGCGCGCGCGGAGGAATGGTGGCGGATCCCCATCACGCCCGACATCGAGATCACGGTCCGCGGGCGCCTCGATGCCGAACGGCGCGCGCAACTCGAACGCTGTGCCGACATCATCCGCGACATCCTGCTCGGGAGGAACGCATGAACCGCCGTCCGATCCCCGCTCTCCGGCTGACGCTCGGCCTCGATCGTGCCCTCGCGTGGCACCAGGGCGGCAGCGTCCGCCACGCCGTCGCCGAACTGCGCGCGGAGGGCGGAAGCACCGTCCTCGAGGGCCCGGCCCTCAACCTCGCGCTGGCGATCGACGTCTCCGGATCGATGGCCGGCGAGAAGATCGAGGCGGCACGTGCCACCGCCCGGCAGGTGGTGGCGGCACTGACGGCACGCGACCGGCTGACGCTCGTCACCTTCGACCACGAGGCGGCCGCACTGGTCGACGCGCGCCACATGGACGCCGACGGCCGGCACATCGCCCTGGCGGCGATCGATCGCCTGCGGGAGCGCGGCCAGACCAACCTCTGGGCGGGATGGCTCCTCGCCGCGGAGCGGGTCGCGCTGGCGATGGATGCCGATCCGCGTGCCTCCCATCGCG
>NZ_JAYSFE010000140.1:3795-11159 GCF_041913585.1 Allostella sp. | reverse complement strand
TACAGCACCCCCTTGCTCTCCAGGTTCGTCAGTTCCGCCATCAGGGCGTGATCGCCGTAGCGGGCGAGGCCGAGCTTGGCGGCGTAGTCGGGCAGCGGGGCGCCGGTGATCCAGCGGGCGCAGAGGTCGCCGGTGGCGCAGGCGGCCATGGTGCCGAAGCCGGACAGCGCGCCCGCGACGAAGGCGCCGGGGGTGGCGAGCGGGCCGATCAGCGGCCAGTTCTCGGGCGTCATCGTGTAGTAGCCGCCATAGAGCACGGCGCCGCGCGGCAGCCGGCCGTAATAGGCGCGCAGCGACGGGTTGAGCCGCGCCGCGCCGCGCAGCACCACCTCCGGGAAATGGGGATCGAAGGCCGGCTCCGGCACGGGCTCGCCGGCCGCCCGGTTGTAGGCCCAGCCGAGCTTGATCCAGCGCCCGGAATCGCCGCCCTCCGGCCGGCAATGGATGCTGCCCGGCATCGGCGCCGCCAGCCAGGCATGGTCGGGGTCGGCCACCAGCGCCGCCCGCTCCTCCTCCGTCCAGTCGATCGACTGCCCGTCGAGGTCGATGGCGAAGGGCATGGTGCGCGGGATGGCGCCCTCGCGGTCCTCGAAGGCGATCTTCTGCTGCAGCACGTTGGTGACCGGCAGCGCCTCGCCCAGCAGCGCCGCCACCGCGCCGACATGGGGACCGGCGGCGTCGACCAGGATCTCGGCATCGAGCGCGGCCGGGCCGTCGGGCGTCTCCAGGCCGAGGCGGAAGCCGGCGCCCGGCCGCTCGCCCGGGCGCTCGATCGCCGCCACCCGGCCGCGGACCAGCCGGCCGCCGCGGCCGCGCACCTGCTCCAGCATGAACTGGCCCATCTGCTGGCTGGCGATGGCGCCGGCGCGGCGGATGTGCAGCACCGCCGCCACCTCCGGGTCGAAGCTCGGGAAGGTGCGGCGGATCAGCGCCCGGTCGAGCAGGACGTCGACCCCGTCCGGCGCGTCCTCCCAGTCGGCAGACAGGGGGGGCCTGTAGGAGGCGCCGCCGCCCGGCTCGTGCAGCCGGACCCGGGCCGCGGCCGCGGCGCCGTAGCCGTCATGGAGCTGGTCGATCAGGTCCTGCGGCCGCTCGCGCCGCGTCGCCAGCGCATAGCCGCGGCGGTTCATGCCGATGCGGTTGCCGGTCGCCCGCGCGATCTCCTCCATCAGGGCGATGCTGCGGTCGGTGAAGTCCGTCATCACCCGGTGCGGCCACCAGTTCCGGTAGTTCTCGCCCGACCGGGCCGAGGTCAGCGCCATCGGCGGGCCGGAATCGACGAGCGCGATGCGGGTCCGCCCGGCCGCCGACAGGTAGTGGGCGACGGCAAGGCCGACGATCCCGGCGCCGACGACGGCGATCTCGGCATCCTCAGTGCGCATGTTCGGGGGCTCCTTGCCCGGGGGCTGGACGGCGGCCGGATTTTCGACAATCCTATCTGGATTGTATCCAATCGTGGAAGGGGGGGATGCGGTGGACGACGGCGCGACCGGCTCCTCGCCCCACCGCGTCTATGCCGAGCTGCGCGACCGCATCCTCGACGGCACGCTGCCGGGCGGCCAGCCGCTGCGGCAGGAGGAGCTGGCGGCGCGCCACGGCGTCAGCCGCAGCCCGGTGCGCGAGGCGCTGCGCCAGCTCGCGGCCGACGGGCTCGTCACCTACGAGCCCCATCGCGGCGCCGTCGTCTCCTCGGTGTCCCTCGCCGACGCGCTGGAGATGCTGGAGATCCGCATCGCGCTCGAATGCCGTGCGCTCCGCCTGGCGATCCCGGAGATGACCGACCCCGACCTCGCGGGCATCGCGGCCGTGCTGGACGCCTACGCCGCGGCCGACGGCCCGACCGAGCGCGGCCGGCTCAACCGCGACTTCCACCTGGCGCTCTATGCACCCTGCGGCCGGCCGCGGCTCCTCGGCCTGATCCAGGACAATTTCGACAACGCCAACCGCTTCGCGCGGGCGCGGGTCTCGATGGCGACCGGCAACGACCGGCCGCATCGCGAACATCGGAACCTCTTTCGCGCGTGTCGCGAGGGGGATATCGATTCGGCCGTGGGGCTCCTCGAGGCCCACATCGCCTACTCGCAGAAGGCGCTGGCGGCGGCGGTCCGGCTCGGCGGAAGGGCGTCCGGAGGGGCGGCACGGCACGGTTCTTGACTGGTTCCAACGCCAAGGAAAGGGGAGTGCGGAACATGGGGAGCATCATGAAGAGGCTGGCGGCGGCGGCGCTCGCGGCGGCGGCCTGCTGGCCGGCGGTGGCGGCGGCGCAGTCCGTCTCGCCCGGGGCGAAGAGTCCGACGCTGGCGGCCGTGAAGGCGCGCGGGCATCTCGAATGCGGGGTGCATACCGGGATTCCCGGCTGGTCGTTCCCGGACGACAAGGGCGTCTGGAAGGGCCTCGACGTCGATCTCTGCCGGTCGGTGGCCGCCGCCATCTTCGGCGACGCGAACAAGGTGAAGTACACCCCGACGACGGTGCAGCAGCGCTGGTCGGTGCTGGCCTCGGGCCAGGTCGACCTGCTGTCGCGCATCTCGACGCTGACCTTCAAGCGCGACACCGAGCTCGGCTTCAACTTCGTCCAGATCAACTATTTCGAGGGCCAGACCTTCATCGTCCGCAAGTCGGCGGGGATCAAGGAGCCCAAGGACCTCGACGGTGCGGCGATCTGCGTCGCCGCCGGCTCGACCGAGGAGCGCAACGCGACCGACTGGTTCGGCGAGCGCAACCTCAAGATCAACATCGTCAAGTTCGAGAAGAACGACGACGCCATCGCCGCCTACGATTCCGAGCGCTGCGACACCTACACGGCCGGCACCGGCGCGCTCGCCGGCCAGCGCCGCAAGCTGAAGAACCCGGCCGACCACGTCATCCTCGCCGGCACCATCTCGCGCGATCCCCAGGGCCCGGTGACGCGCGAGGGCGACGACGGCTGGGACAACATCATCCGCTGGGTCTTCAACGGCACGCTGGTCGCCGAGCTGCACGGCGTCACCTCGGCCAACGTCGACAAGATGCGGGCGGAATCGAAGAATGCCGAGGTCCGGCTGCTGCTCGGCGCGAGCGGCAATTCCGGCCAGATCCTCGGGCTCTCCAAGGACTGGATGTACGACGCCATCAAGCAGGTCGGGAACTACGGCGAGCAGTTCGAGCGGTCGGTCGGCATGGCGAGCGACCTCAAGCTCGAACGCGGCCAGAACCAGCTCTGGACCAAGGGCGGCCTGATGTTCTCCCCGGTCTTCGACTGACCGGCCCCCGCCGGCCGCGGCGGCAATGACGAGACTGCTGAACGACGGCCGCGTCCGCGGCTGGCTCGCCCAGGGCCTGATCGCCCTGGGCGTGCTGGCCGTCGTCTGGTTCTTCGTCGCCAACGCCGCCGACAACCTTGCCCGCGGCGGCGTCGCCACCGGCTTCGACTTCCTCTGGGCGCGCTCCGGCGTCGACATCGGCTTCAAGCTGGTCGAGTACGGGCCGGACTCGTCCTATGCCCGGCTGCTGCTGGTCGGCATCGCCAACACGCTCTTCGTCTCGGCGGTCGGCATCGTGCTGGGCACCGTGCTCGGCTTCGCGGTCGGCATCGGCCGGCTGTCCCACAACCGGCTGCTGTCCGGCTTCGCCACCGTCTATGTCGAGGCGGTGCGCAACGTGCCGCTGCTGCTCTTCGTGCTGCTCTGGTACTACCTCGTGATCCGCGGCCTGCCGGCGCCACGCCAGAGCATCGCGCTGTTCGGGGTCGGCTTCGTCAACAACCGCGGCATCTTCCTGCCCTCGCCCGTCACGGGCGGCGCCTTCTGGTGGGTCGCGGCCATGTTCCTCGCCGGGCTCGCCGCGACCGTCGTCCTGCGGCGCTGGGCCCGGGCGCGGCAGGACTTGACCGGGCGGCCGTTCCCCGTGACCGAAGCCGGCCTCGCGCTGACGGTCGGGCTGCCGCTCGCCGCCGCCGTCCTGGTCGCCCTCTCGCTCGACTGGGACCGGCCGGTCCTGCGCGGCTTCGGCGTCCGCGGCGGGGTCTCGGTCATCCCGGAGTTCCTGGCGCTGCTGGCGGCGCTCACCACCTATACCGCGGCCTTCATCGCCGAGATCGTCCGCGGCGGCATCCTGTCGGTGACGCGCGGCCAGCGCGAGGCGGCGGCGGCCCTCGGCCTCGGTCGCCGCCAGATCCTGCGGCTCGTCGTCCTGCCGCAGGCGATGCGCGTCATCCTGCCGCCGCTCACCAGCCAGTACGTCAACCTCGTCAAGAACTCGTCCTACGCTGCCGTCATCGCCTATCCCGAGATCATCTCGGTCTTCGTCGGCTCGGCGCTCAACAACACCGGCCGTGCCATCGAGATCATCGCGATCACGCTCGCCATCTATCTGGCGATCAACGTTTCGGTGTCGCTGCTGATGAACTGGTACGAAGCCCGCACCCGGGTGCCCGGCCGGTGAGCGAGGCCCGGCCCATCCGCCCGCCCGCCGCCGTCCGGCCCGGCCCGCTCGGCTGGCTGCGCCGCCACTTCTTCCGCGGGCCGGTCGACACCGCCGTGACGCTCGCCTGCCTCTACGTGCTGTGGCTCGCCGTGCCGCCGGTGGTCGACTGGGCGCTCGTCTCCGCGCAATGGTCGGGCGACAGCCGCGAGGCCTGCACCGGCGGCGGCGCCTGCTGGGTCTTCATCCGGGTGCGGCTCGCGCAGTTCGCCTACGGCTTCTATCCCGAGGCCGAGCGCTGGCGGGTGAACCTCGCCGGCCTCGTGGTGGCGGGGCTGGTGGCGCTGCTCTTCCTGCCGCCCTCGCGCGTCCGGCGCGTCGCGGCGCTCCTGCTGACGGCGGTGTCGGTCCCCGGCATCGTCGTCCTGCTGGCCGGCGGCGTCCTCGGCCTCGCCCCGGTCGAGACGCGGGAATGGGGCGGGCTGATGGTCACCGTCTTCATGGCGCTCTATGGCGCGATCCTCGCGGTGCCGGTCAGCCTGCTGCTGGCGCTCGGTCGGCAGTCCCGGCTGCCGCTGGTGCGCTGGCTGTCGGTCGTTTACATCGAGTTCTGGCGTGGCGTGCCGATCATCGCGATCATCTTCCTCGCCTCCAACCTGCTGCCGCTGATCGTCCCGGCCGGCGTCACCGTCGACAAGCTCCTGCGCGCGCTGATCGGCCTCGCGCTGGTCATCTCCGCCTACATGGCGGAGGTCGTCCGCGGCGGGCTACAAGCGGTTCCGCGGGGCCAGTACGAGGCCGCCCGGTCGCTCGGCCTCGGCTACTGGCAGGGGACCGGCCTCATCGTCCTACCGCAGGCGATCCGCATCGTCATCCCGAGCCTCGTCAACGAGTTCATCGCGCTGTTCAAGAACACGACGCTGGTCCTCATCGTCAGCCTGTTCGACCTGCTCGGCATCATCCAGTCGGCGCTGGCGGACCCGAAATGGGTCGGCCTCAACCTCGAGGGCTACGTCTTCGCGGGCGTCGTCTTCTGGGTCGTCTGCTTCGCCATGTCGCGCTGGAGCCAGCGCCTCGAGCGGCGGCTGGCGCAGCGTCCGCACTGACCGCCCGCCGCCGGGCGGCGACCCTTGCGGGCGGCGACGGTTGCCGTGTAATTGTGCGCCACACTCCAACCGGCCGTGCCCATGGCGGGCACCACGAAGCCGATCCTCGAGGGGGAAACACGATGCGGAAATTGCTACTGGCGGCGACGGCGCTCGCCTTCGTCGTGGCGGGCACCGCGGAGGCCCAGCAGACGCCCCGCAAGGGCGGCACGCTGCGACTGACCGCACCCTATGGCGCCAGCCTCGGCAGCCTCGACATCCACACGACGCCGCGCGCACAGGACGGCATCGCCGCCAAGATCCTGCACCGCACGCTCTACAACTGGGACACGCAGAACAACAAGCCGGTGCTCGAACTGGCGAAGTCGGTCAGCGTCTCCGCCGACGGCCTCGTGCACACTTTCAAGCTGCGCGACGACGCCTTCTTCCACAACGGCCGCAAGATGACCGCCGACGACGTCATCTGGTCGTACACGCGCATCATGGACGGCGGCAAGGGCTACCCCGGGGCCCGCTACATCCGAATCATCAAGGGCGCCGTCGAGGTCGAGAAGGGCCAGGCCAAGGAGATCGCCGGCCTGCGCAAGATCGACGACTTCACCCTCGAGATGACGACGACCAGCCGCGTCGAGCCCGGCTTCTACTTCACCGCCGACACCACCTCGATCCTGCCGCGCGAGGCGGTCGAGGGCGGCAACTTCGGCGCCGCGCCGGTCGGCCTCGGTCCCTACAAGTTCGTCGAGCACGTCCCCGGCTCGCGCCTCGTCGCCGAGCGCTGGGAGAAGTTCTACAAGCCGGGCAAGCCCTACGCCGACCGCGTCCACCTGCTCGTCATGGGCGAGGCCGCGGCGCGCGACGTGGCCTTCCGCAACAAGGAGATCGACACCTCGATCCTCGGGCCGGCGCAGTACGTCGCCTACCGGGCCGATCCCGAGCTGTCGAAGGGCATCCTCGAGGTGGCCGAGGTCTTCACCCGCAACATGACGATGAACCCGGCCTTCAAGCCGTTCTCGGACAAGCGGGTGCGCCAGGCGATCAACCACGCCATCGACACCGACCTCATCATCAAGCGGCTGGCCCGCGACAAGGCCTATCGCGCCACGAGCTGGCTGCCGATCGCGTCCCCGGCCTACGACAAGGCCATGAAGCCCTACGCCTTCGATCCCGAGAAGGCGAAGAAGCTGCTGGCCGAGGCGGGCTACAAGGACGGGTTCGAGTTCGAGTGGACGACCAGCCAGAACGAGAGCTGGGGCCTGCCGATCGTCGAGGCCGCCATCCCCTACCTGTCGCGTGTCGGCATCAAGGTGAAGCCGAAGCTGGTCGAGACCGCGGTCCTGACTGAGGTCGCGATGAAGGGCGACTTCCAGGGCTACATCACCTCGAACCAGACCGGCCCGGACTCGCTGTCGACGCTGCGCTGCTTCGACTCGCGGACGCCGCGCACCGCCTGCAACTATTCCGGCTTCAACAACCCGGCCTTCGACAAGCTGCTCGACGAGGCGGCCGCGGCCGCCGACGAGGGCGCGCGCAACAAGCTGCTGGCCCAGGCCAACGCCATCCTCTACGAGGAGGCGCCGGTGTGGTTCTTCAACTACAACAAGGCGGTGATGGCCTATCAGCCGTGGGTCCACGGCCTGCAGCCGAACGCCACCGAACTCGCGCACCAGTATCCGGAAGACATCTGGATCGACGAGCGGTCGCCGGTCGCGAAGTGACGCTGCCGCCGGTCTGAAGCCGACGATCGGCGGCGGGGGGCCCCCCCCCCCCCCCCCCGCCCCCCCGCCCCCCCCCCCCCCCCGGGGGGCGCGGGCCCCCCCCCCCCCGACGCCGGCGAGACCAAGCGCCTCGAAAACAAAC
>NZ_JAYSFE010000140.1:0-3785 GCF_041913585.1 Allostella sp. | reverse complement strand
CATCTGGAGCGACGGGGGGTCGCGGGCCGCTACGGGCCGCTCCCGCCGTTATTAAGCCGACGAGGGGGGGGGGGTCGCCCCGCGACCCGCCGCCGGACGTCCGGCCGCTCCGCACCTGCCGGCGGACGCGTCCGCCCCGCCCGCTTCCTCGGACGATCCATGCCGCTTCTCATCCTCCGCCGGCTCGGCAACACGGTTCCGACGATCGTTGCCGTCGTCCTGGTGATCTTCACCCTGTTCAGCGTCATCCCGGGCAGCTTCACCTCCTCGGGCGACGACGGCCGCATGCTCGACGCCCAGGTCATGGAGCGGATGCGCAAGGAACTCGGCCTCGACGACCCGCTGCACCAGCGCTTCGGCACCTACGTCGTCAATCTCGCCCAGGGCGACCTCGGCACCTCCTTCCGCACCCGCGAGCCGGTGACGAAGGTGATCGGCCAGCGCCTCTGGCCGTCGCTCAAGCTGACCATCGCCGCCATGGGGTTCGCCATCCTGGTCGGTGTCCCGCTCGGCTTCATCGCCGCCCTGCGGCCCGGCAGCCTCGTCGACATGGGCTCGATGGTGGTGGCGATATCCGGGCTGTCGCTGCCGAAATTCTGGCTCGGCCTGATGCTCATGTACCTCTTCGCGCTGACGCTCGGCTGGCTGCCCAGCTTCGGCTACGGCGACGGGGGGCTGCGCCACCTCATCCTGCCGGCGGTCGCGCTCGGGGTCAGTCCGATGGCGCTGCTCGCCCGGACGACCCGCGCCGGCGTCCTCGACGTGCTCAACGCCGATTTCGTGCGCACCGCCCGCTCCAAGGGAATGAGCGAGTACCGAGTGGTGCGCTGGCACGTCGTGCGCAATGCGCTCGTCCTCGTCCTGACCACGATCGGCCTGCAGTTCGGCTCGCTGATGGGCCAGGCGGTGGTCGTCGAGAAGCTCTTCTCCTGGCCCGGGCTGGGCTCGTTGCTGGTCGATTCGGTCTTCCAGCGCGACATCCCGACGGTGCAGGGCAGCATCCTCGTGATCGTCCTCTTCTTCCTCCTCATCAACACGCTGGTCGACATCGCCTATGTCGTCATCGACCCGCGCATCCGCTACGGCTGACGGCCGATGAAGCTCCGCGCCAACCTTCTGATCGGCGGCGCCCTGGTGGCCGTCGCCGCCGTCGTCGCCGTGCTCGCGCCGTGGATCGCGCTCTACGATCCGGTGCTCGACGCCAACCTGATGAACGCCGAGATGCCGCCGGGGGCGGAGTTCATCTTCGGCACCGACGGGCAGGGTCGCGACATCTATTCGCGCATCGTCCACGGCGCCCGCATCTCGCTCACCGTCGGCGTCGTCTCGCAGATCGCCAACTCGATCATCGGCGTCACGCTCGGCCTGACCGCCGGCTACTGGGGCGGCTGGTGGGACGATTTCGTCGGGCTCGTCACCAACCTCATGCTGGCGATCCCGTCGCTGATCTTCGCGCTGGCGATCATGGCGATCCTCGGGCCCGGCCTGACCAGCCTCTTGATCGCGCTCGGCCTCACCAATTGGTCCTATTCCTGCCGCATCGCCCGCGCCCAGGTGCTGTCGCTGAAGTCGCAGGGCTATGTCCAGGCCGCCCGCATCCTCGGCTACGGCGACTTCCGGATCATGTTCACCCAGCTCCTGCCGAACATGGTCGGGCCGATCATCGTCATCGCGACGCTCGGCATGGGCGCGGCGATCCTGGCGGAGGCGTCGCTCTCCTTCCTCGGCCTCGGCATCCGGCCGCCCTTCCCGAGCTGGGGCAGCATGCTGTCGGAGGCGCGCGACCAGATCACGACGGCGCCGTGGCTCTCGGTCTTCCCGGGGCTCGCGATCTTCCTCACCGTGCTCGGCCTCAACCTGCTGGGGGACGGGCTCCGCGACATCCTCGACCCGCAGTCGCGCGAGCGCCGGGCATGACCGCCGCGCCGCTGCTGGAGGTCGAGAACCTCCGCATCGACCTCGTCGGCGAGGATCGCCGCTATGCCGCGGTGGAGGACGTGTCCTTCCGCATCGGCCGCGGCGAGACCTTCGGGCTGGTCGGGGAATCGGGCTGCGGCAAGAGCATCACCGCGCTCTCGGTGATGGGCCTGCTGCGCCGGCCGCTGGAGATCGGCGGCGGCGCCATCCGGCTCGAGGGACAGGAGATCCAGAACCTGCCGGCGGGCCAGTTGCGGCGCCTGCGCGGCAGCCGCATCGCGATGATCTTCCAGGAGCCGATGACGGCGCTCAATCCGCTGTCGCCGGTCGGACGGCAGATCGCCGAGATGTTCGTCCTGCACCAGGGCGCCGGCTGGTCGGAGGCCAACGAGAAGGCGGTCGAGGCGCTGCGCCAGGTGCGGGTGCCCTCGCCCGAGCGCCGGGTGAAGGACTATCCGCACCAGCTCTCGGGCGGCATGCGGCAGCGCGTGATGATCGCCATCGCGCTCGCCTGCGGCCCGGACCTCCTGATCGCCGACGAGCCGACGACCGCGCTCGACGTCACCGTCCAGGCCGAGATCGTCGACCTGATGCGCGAGCTCTGCGCCGCCAAGGGCACGGCGATCCTGATGATCTCCCACGATCTCGGGCTCGTCGCTAACATCTGCCGCCGGGTCGCCGTCATGTATGCCGGCCGGGTCGTCGAGCAGCAGGCGGCCGACGCCGTCTTCCGCCAGCCGCAGCACCCCTACACCCAGGGCCTCGTCGCCTCGCTGCCGCTGCTCGGCAGCCGCGCGGCACACGGGCGCCGCAAGCTGGCGGAGATCGCGGGCACGGTACCTGCCATCGCCGCCTATCCGGCCGGCTGCCGATTCCACCCGCGCTGCGGCCGCGCGACCGAGATCTGCCGCCGCGAGGATCCCGGCCCGACGTCGCTCCCGGGCGACGGCCTCGTCCGGTGCCACCACCATGGCTGAGCCGTCGATGTCCACGTCCACAGCTTCCGCGTCCACCCCGGTCGCCGACGCGCAGGCGGCGCCGCTGCTCCAGCTCGACGACCTCGCCGTCCACTATGCCGTGACCGGTCGTCTCGGTACCGGGCGGCGGATGCTGAAGGCGGTCGACGGCATCGACCTCGACGTCCGACCCGGCGAATGCCTCGGACTCGTCGGCGAATCGGGCTGCGGCAAGTCGACGCTCGCGCTCGCCATCATGGGCCTAGTGGCGCCGACGCGCGGTCATATCCGGATCGCCGGCCAGGACATCGGCGGCAGCACCAAGCCCGACCGCAAGGCGATGGCGCGGACGGTCCAGATGGTCTTCCAGGACCCCTACGCCTCCCTCAATCCGCGGCAGACCGTGCGCCGGACGCTGGCCGACCCGCTGCGCCTGCACGGTGTCGGCGATCCGGCCGAGATCGCGCACCGGGTCGCGGAGATGCTGGCGCGGGTCGGGCTGCGGCCCGAACATGCCGACCGCTATCCGCACGAGTTCTCGGGCGGCCAGCGCCAGCGCATCGGCATCGCCCGGGCGCTCATCCTGAAGCCCAGGCTCGTCATCTGCGACGAGCCGGTCTCGGCCCTCGACGTCTCGATCCGGGCGCAGATCATCAACCTGCTGCTCGAACTGAAGGACGAGCTCGGCCTGTCCTACATCATGATCTCGCACGATCTCGGGGTCGTCGAGCACATGAGCGACCGAGTGGCGGTCATGTATCTCGGCCGCATCGTCGAGCGCGGCGGCTGGCGGGAGATCTTCGAGAACCCGCGTCACCCCTATACGCGGGCGCTGATCGCCGCCATCCCCGATCCCTTCCGCCAGCACGCGGCGACCGCGCGCGACAAGGCGAAGGGCGAGATCGCGAGCGC
>NZ_JAYSFE010000139.1:0-11410 GCF_041913585.1 Allostella sp. | reverse complement strand
AGCGCGAGGGAGGGACCGGCATGGAGAAGCGGATCTTCGGACGCACCGGGTTGGAACTGGCGGTCCTGGGCTTCGGTTGCGGCGCGGTCGGCGGGCTGATGGTCCGGGGCGACGCCGCCGAGCAGGAACGCACCGTCGCCGACGCCCTGGCGGCCGGCATCAACTATTTCGACACCGCGGTGCAGTACGGCGACGGCCAGTCGGAGCGCAATCTCGGCCGCGTTCTCCGCAGCCTCGGCGCCACGGACGCCATCGTCGGCACCAAGGTCCGGCTGACGGCGGCGGAGCGCGGCGACATCGCGGGCGCGATCGTCCGCTCGCTCGACGGCAGCCTCGCTCGCCTCGGCAGGGACCGGGTCGACATCCTCTACCTCCACAATCCCGTCACCGCCGAAGGTAACGGGTCTACGCTCACCGCCGCGACCGTCCTCGCCGAGGTGGTCCCGGCGATCGCGCGCCTGCGCGCGGCCGGCAAGGTCCGGTTCCTCGGCATCACCGCGGTCGGCGACACCGACGCGCTGAAACGGGTGGTGACTTCGGGCGAGATCGACGCCGCGCAGGTGGTGTTCAATCTGCTCAACCCCTCGTCGGCGGCAGCGCCGCCGCTGGCGGCCGGTCCTTCGGACCAGGACTATGGCGGTCTCCTCGGGGTTGCCGCCGCCGCCGGCGTCGGCACCGTCGGCATCCGCGTGCTCGCCGGCGGGGCGCTCTCCGGGGAAGCCGAGCGGCACCCGGTCGCGAGCCCGGCCCCGGCGCCGATCGGCTCTTCCCCGAGCTACGCCCTCGACCTCGATCGTGCGCGGCGGCTGGGGCCGATCGTCGCCGACGGCCATGCGGCCAGCCTCGCCGAGGCCGCGACGCGGTTCGCCGCCTGGCATTCCGGCCTCGGCACCATCCTCGTCGGCATGGCGAGCCGCGAGCAGTTCCACGCCGCGCTCGCCGCGGTGCGCCGCGGCCCGCTGCCCGCCGAGGCGCTGGAACGCCTCGGCGAACTGGCGCGCGGGGTCTAGCCGCGACCCGGCCTTTCCCGTCCGCGTCCGGCTGCCACCGGGCGCCCCTCCGGCGGGAAGTCGGCCGTCCGCAGCGCCGCCGACCCGCCCGGCAGGGCGATCGGCTGCCGAGTGTCGACGAGCTTGTTCCGCTCGATGCGGAAGACCTGGATGTTGCGCTCCATGATGTTGCCGACGAGCAGGGTGCGACTGTCCGCCGAGAAGGCCGCCCCTTGCGACCAGGTGCCGATCGGTGCCTCGGAGATGCGCACCAGCCGCTTGTCCTTGACCTGCAGCAGCACGACCTTGCCGGCCGGGGCATAGAAGGGCGACCCCTTCGGCTTGTTCGACCCGTCGATGACGACGGCGGCCACGAGCCGCCCGTTGGGCGAGATCGCGATGCCTTCGGGTGTCTGTCCGACCGTCACGGTATCGACGACCCGGTAGGGCTCGCGGGCAAGGTCGATCAGGCTCACCGTGTCGGCATCGCCGCCGCCGCGACCGAGGTTCGCCACCACCGCCACGTCGCCGGCCGGGCTGATCGACAGGCCATAGGGCCGCAGACCCGCACCGAGGTCGCGCTTGGTGTACTCGACCTTGCCGTTGTCGATCTTGAGCACCGAAATGGTGCTGTCGCCGTCGCGCGTGACGAGTGCCCGGCGGCCATCCGGCGTCACCGCGACGTGGCTGACGCCGATCTCGGGCTTGCCGATGGCGACGGTGTCGACCTTGGTCAGGGTCATGCCGTCCACCTTGAACACCGAGACCGTTCCGGCGGAGCGGTCGGCGACCAGCGCCATGCGGTCGTCCGGGGTAAAGGAGACGCCAGCGGCCCCCGCCCCCGCCTCGACCGTCTGGACGACCTTGGGTGGCGTCTGGGTCAGGTCGATCACGGAGACGCGCCGGCCGGGCACCTGCTTGGCCGGGTCCGCCGGGTCGATCTGCATCGCCGCGGTGACCAGCGCGAGTTTCTCGCTGCGGCTGACCGCGACGCTGACCGGCGGCCCGACCAGCGATGTCGGCACGGCGATCTGGCCGGTGACCTGGACGCCGCCCTTGGCAAAGCGCATCACGGTGACGGTATCGCCCGAGGGATTGGGGACCACTTTCGGGACCCCGTTGTCGAGCGTCATCTTGGACTCGTTCGCCGAGATCACGGTCTGCGCCGCTGCCGGCAGGGCAGCGACGCACAATCCGAGCGCCGCGGCACGATAGGCCTGCATCCTCATGGCATCCTCCCGCTCCGGGGCGCTGTCCCCGGTACCGGGCCGCCCCCTCGTGTGAGCACGATGACGTTAGGCCGCCCACGAAACCGCGGCCAGGGTGCATCTGCGCCAGTATTAGCGGGCTCGAGGCACGTGCCGCAGCGGCGGCTTGGCCTTGCGCGGCGGCAGCGCAACCATCTTCGCAGGCGCCGACATGGCCGCGGCCCGCGGCGGGGTCGGCTTGCGCCCCGGGACCTGGACGACCGGCGGCGGCGGAGCGGCGGAGCGGGCCGCCCACGGGCCGGGCGCCGGCTTCGGCATGCCCCAGGCATCCAGTTCGATCCCCTCGCCGTCCGGCCGGCAGGGATCGAAGAGCCCGGCCTCGGCCGACCCGCCGCCGCAGCCGCCGTCGGGAACCAGCCGGTCGCCCGGCATCGCCAGCGGCGCGCCGGCGACCTTCAGTTCGTGCCGATAGAAGGTCGCCCGGATCTTCCCGACATCGTGAAGCCCGTCCTTGACCTCGCCACATGCCGCAGCGGCCAGCGCCGCGAGCAGTGCCGCCAGGGCCGGCCGGAAGAGCGATCGCCTGTTCATCGCCGCCATTGTACCTTGACCGACCCGCCGTCGTTCCCGTCTTCTGCGGTGAATCCCTCGCACCGGTGACCGTCCATGCCGTCCAGCCTGCGCCCCGTGCTGCCGATCCTGATCGGCGCGTCGGTCCTCATGACCCTGAGCATGGGCGTGCGGCAGAGCCTCGGCCTGTTCATGACGCCGATGACGCAGGAGATCGCGATCAGCGTCTCCGACTTCACTCTGGCGATCGCCGTCCAGAACCTCGCCTGGGGTTTCCTCCAGCCGGTGACCGGCGCGCTCGCGGTGCGCACGGGATTCCGGCCGATCCTGCTGGTCGGCGCGGCGCTGTTCGCCGGCGGGCTGGCGGTGCTGGCGGCGGCGCAGGGCCTGCTCGCGGTGATGCTGGGGGCCGGCATCATGATCGGCGCGGCGCTCGCCTGCATCGCCGCCGCCATGGCGCTGTCCGTCGCCTCCCGCGCGGTGCCGGCCGAGCGCCGGAGTGCCATCCTCGGCATCGTCAGCGCCGCCGGTTCCCTCGGCTCCTTCCTGGCGGCGCCGATCGGGCAGGCGATGTCGATCGAGTTCGGATGGCGCAGCGGCATCGCCGCCTTCGTGCTGCTGTGCGCCGGGCTGCTGCCGGCGGCATGGTATGCGGGCCGGGTCGACCGGCTGCCGGAGCCGCGCACGGCGGGTCCGCAGTTCGGCGACACGAGCTTCGCCGTCGCCCTCAGGACGGCCCTCTCCCGTCCGGCCTTCCTGGTCATGGCCGGCGCCTATTTCGTCTGCGGGCTGCAACTGGTGTTCCTGACCACCCATCTGCCGTCCTATCTCGCCCTCTGCGGATTGGACCCGATGCTGAGCGCCCAGGCGCTGGGCGTGATCGGCTGCTTCAACATGATGGGCAGCCTGTTCTTCGGCTGGGCCGGCGGCCGCTGGTCGAAGGAGGGACTCCTCGGTCTCATCTACGTCCTGCGCTCGGTCGCGCTCGCCGCCTATTTCGCCGTGCCGCCGACCCCGGCGGCGACCCTCGTCTTCGCCGCCGTCATGGGCTTCCTGTGGCTCGGCGTGGCGCCGCTCATCGCGGGCGCCGTCGTCGAGATGTTCGGCCTGCGCTGGCAGGCGATGATCCAGGGCCTCGCCTTCATGAGCCACCAGGTCGGCAGCTTCCTCGGCGCCTTCGGCGGCGGTGTCCTCTTCGATGCGCTGGGCTCCTACGAACTCGCCTGGCGGCTGGCGGTCGCGATGGGCCTGAGCGCGGGCATCCTGCAGATGCTCTTCGCGCTGCCGCGCCGGCGGCCGCCCGCGCCGGCGCCGGCCTAAGGGCCGCCGGCGCCCGCCGACAGGTCCGCGGCCGCGGCCAGCAGCACCGCCATCCGCGCCTCGGCCGCCGGCAGCGGCTGGAAGATGCGGGCGTGGCGGCGCACCAGGGCCTCCAGCGCCGGCCGGTCGGGATCGTCGGCGCCCGCCGCGAACCAGGCGCGGTCGATGACCGGCGTGCCCAGCCCGCCTGCGGCGAGTACGGCCGGAGTCGTCCAGTGGACCGCGACCGCCAGCGTCGGGTCCTCGACCATCCGCAGGTGCGCGGCGCCGGCAGCGACCGGAATCGCGAGGCCGCCCAGGTACAGCGTCCGCGGCCCGGCGACCGCTACCGGCATCCGGCGTGCCGCCAGGGCCTCCTGGAGCAGCGCCGGCCCCTGCCCCGGCTCCGGGTCGACCATCAGGAGGGTCGGCAGGCGCACCGAGTCCGCGTCGGGTGCCGCGGTCCGGATCACCATGTCCTGCATCGGATGGCCGGGATAGCTGCTGAGGTCGGTGCGGTCGTTGAACTCGATGATCACGAAGCGCTGCCCGTCCCAGGGCCGGTCGATCGCCTCGCAGCGCAGGTCGACGCCAATCACCGGCAGCCGCGTCACCGCCGCCAGCCGGCCGAGGATGGCGGCGATCGACGGATGGACCTGCGGCGTCACGTCGAGGGTATAGCCGCCATAGTGCCGCATCGGGCAGGTGCGCAGCACCACCCGGCGGCCCGCGTCCGGCACCGCGTCGAGGGCGAGGCCGGCATTGGCCAGCGTCCTGTGCAGGTCGTCGTCCGCCGGCACCGGGTAGCGGCTCGGAAAGGGCTGGCGCTGCTCGGCGACGGCGCGATTGAGTTCGGCGAGCAGGGCCTCGACGGTGGCGCGGCCGTCGCCGGTGACGTAGGCCGCATGGCGTTGAAACACCATCGCGACCTCGCCGCCGACCACGATCGCCCGGAAGTCGGGCAGCGGGACGTAGGGCTCAATCATGATGCCGCCGCCGGCGGCCAGGGCCTTTTCCGCGGCGATCCGGACCGCCTCCGGCGTGCGCACGTCGAGCGAGACGCCCTTGCCGCGGGAGCCGTCGACCGGCTTCACCGCGACGGGAAAGCCGAGTTCGGCCGCCGCCGCCGCGGCAGCGTCCGGACGGGCCACGATGCGGTCCGGCACGGTCGGCAACTGGAAGGCCTCCATGTAGCGCTTGCTCGCCAGCTTGTTGCCGGCGATCACGCTGCCGAGCACCGGCGCGGAGAGCGACCCCGAGCCGTCGAACAGCGTCTGCCGGCGGCCTTCGCCGACCGCGAGGCGCCCCGGGTAGGCGGCCGACCAGCGCCAGGGCACGCCGAGCCGCTCGGCCGCTTCGGCGAGCACGAGCGAGGTCGGGTCCCGCACCTGGCCAGGCATCGCCGGCACGACGGCCGCCAGGGCGCGGAGCGCCGACTGCACGCGGGCCAGCACCGGCGGGGCGGGCGTGCCGGCGCGCGTCAGGTCGACGATGCCGACCGCGATGTGGACGATGCGGGTGGCGATCGGCGCCGGCAGCGCCGTCAGGACGTAGGTGGACGGGTGACGCCCCGGACGCACCGGAGCCGCCGGACGATCGAGCACGCCCGAGGCGATCGCCTCCGCCGCAAGCGCGGCGGCGTGGCCGGGGTCCTGCGGCTCGGCCGGCGGCAGGGCGATGCCGACCGAGCGCGCCGCCGTCCGCCAGCGCCGCAGCCACTGGTCGTCCATGGCGCGGCCGTCCGGGCCGATGCCGGCCAATTCGAGCAGCGTCACCGAGCGGTCGGATTCGAGGCTGGGGCCGGCAAGCTGCCGCACGGTGATCGTCGGTCCGGACATCGCACTCCCTGGGCACGGATCACGCCGAGCCCGATAGCACGTCCGGGCCTCAGCTGTCCGGCCGGTTCCGCATGTGCAGTGCCAGCTTCTCGACCTGGGGGAGGATCAGGGCCGTCAGCTCCGGATCGTCGAAAGTCTCGTCCCAGGCGCGGCGGAAACAATGCAGCCAGCCGGCGATCTCCGGGCCTGCGATCGGGGCGTGGAGGTGGCGCGCCCGCAGCATCGGCGGGCCGCGGCGCTCGACGAAGATCGGCGGCCCGCCGAGCCAGCCGGTCAGGTACTCGAAGAGCTTCTGTTCCGATCCGGCGAGATCGGCCGGGTGGATCGCCCGGCAGGCCGCGGCCTCCGGCTCGCTGTCCATGAGGTCGTAGAAGCGGCGGGTGAAGCGGCGGACGGCAGCCTCGCCGCCGAGGCGTTCGTAGGGAGTGGTCATGCGGATCGGGCGCCCGTCGACACGGAAGGATGGCGCAGCCTTACAGCGAACGCGCGTTGCCGGCGGCGAGGCAAATTGTCCCCGGACGTCAGGCGGCGTCGGCGCCGACGGCGCCGGTCCGGACCCGGGTGCCGGCATCCCCCGCGACGATGCGGGCGGCGTCGGCGAGCGCCCCGATCGCGGCGGTGCCGCCGGTTCGCCGGACGAACCGGCACGCGGCCTCGACCTTGGGCGCCATCGAACCGGCCGCGAAGGTCATCGCCTCCAGCTGGTCCGGGGACGCCATCCGGATCGGGCACGCCCGGGGCGTGTTCCAGTCGGTGAAGACCGCCGGCACGTCGGTCAGCAGCAGCAGGAAGTCCGCACCCAGCCCCTCGGCCAGCAGGGCCGCCGAGCGATCCTTGTCGATGACCGCTTCGACGCCGTAGGCGGCCCCGTCCGGCGCGATCGCGATCGGGATGCCGCCGCCACCGCCGCAGACCACGACGATCCCGGCCTGCACCAGGAGCCGGATCGTCGCCAGTTCGACGATGCGCCGCGGCGTCGGCGACGGCATCAGGCGCCGCCAGCGGTCGCCGTCGGGGCCGATCCGCCAGCCGCGCGCGGCCGCCAGCCGCTCGGCCGTCGCGCGGTCGTAGGTCGGGCCCACCGGCTTGTCCGGGTCGCGGAAGGCGGGGTCCGCCGGGTCGACCTCGACCCGGGTCAGCAGCGCCGCCACCTCGGCATCGAGGACGTTCCCGAGTTCCTGCTCGATCATGTAGCCGAGCATGCCCTCGCTCTCGGCGCCGAGCACGTCGACCGGCCATGCGCCGGCACCGCCGGCCGCCTCCGCCTGGAGCGCCAGCAGGCCGACCTGCGGGCCGTTGCCGTGGGTGACGACGATCCGGTGCGCCCGCGCCACCTCCGCCAGCGCGGCGGCGGCCAACTGGAGGTTGCGGCGCTGGCTCGCCGCGTCCGGCGTCTCGCCGCGGCGCAGCAGGGCGTTGCCGCCGAGCGCGACGACGATCCGCATCAGGCCGCCGGCCGCAGTCCGGCCGCGAACCGGTCGACGAGGCCCGCCAGCCCCGGCTCGTCGGCATCGGCATAGTCGTAGCGGGCGCGCACGATCGGCGCCTCGCACTGGATGAGCCGGCCGAGGTCGACCGGCGTCGCGGCGACGACGACGTCCGGGCGGGCCCGGGCGATGGTGGCGGCGAGCGCGGCGAGCTGGGCCGGGCCGTAGCCGACCGCCGGCAGCACCGGGCCGATGTGCGGATGGGCGGCGTAGACGGCGGCGATCTCGGGCGTCGCCGAGCGCCGCGGATCGACGACGGTCGCGTCGCCCAGTGACTGGACCGCGACCAGTCCGGCGCCGGACGGCATGCCGCCATGGGTCAGGGTCGGGCCGTCCTCGACCACCAGCACGCGGCGACCGTGGACGGCGGCCGCGTCGTCGAGCCGCACCGGCGAGGCGCCGCGCAGCACCGCTGCCCGCGGGTTGACCGCGGCGACCTCGGCCCGCACGCGCTCGACGTCGGCCGGCGCCGCGGAATCCACCTTGGCGACGACGATCGCATCCGCCATCCGCAGCACGGTCTCGCCGGGGTGGTGGGTCGTCGCCTGGCCCGGGCGGAGCGCATCGGCGAGGACGATGTGGAGGTCGGGCCGCAGGAACGGGAAGTCGTTGTTGCCGCCGTCCCAGACCAGCACGTCGGCCTCGCGCTCGGCCGCCTCCAGGATGCGGGCGTAGTCGACGCCGGCATAGACGACCGAGCCGGCGGCGAGGTGCGGCTCGTACTCCTCGCGTTCCTCGACGGTGCAGTCCGCGCGGTCGAGGTCGGCCGGCGTCGCGAATCTCTGGACCGCCTGCCGGGCGAGGTCGCCATAGGGCATCGGATGGCGCAGCACCGCCACCCGGAAGTCGGCCGCGCGGAGCCGACCGGCGACGAAGCGCGAGACCTGGGACTTGCCGCAGCCCGTCCGGATCGCCGAGACGGCGACGACCGGGCGCCGCGCCGCCAGCATCGTCGCGGCCGGACCGGCGAGAACGAAGTCCGCGCCCGCCGCCAGCGCGCGCGAGGCGAGGTGCATGACGTGGGCGTGCGGCACGTCGCTGTAGGCGAACATGACGCGGCGCACCGAGCGCTCCCGGCAGATCGCCTCGAGCTCCGCCTCGCTCCGGATCGCGATGCCGTCGGGATAGCGTGGCCCGGCAAGGCTCGCGGGGTAGCGCCGGTCGGCGATCCCCGGAATCTGGGTCGCCGTGAAGGCCACCACCTCGGTGCCCGGATCGTCGCGGTAGAGCATGTTGAAATTGTGGAAGTCGCGCCCCGCCGCGCCGAGGATGACGGTCGCCACCGTCTGCGCCTGTGCCATCGCCGCCTCCTCCTGCGCCCGCCCTCCCGTCGGCAGGGCCCTGGCATCCTCGGTCGGCCGGGTGCCGTCGGCGCTGATCCAGGTCAATCCGCGGATGCCCTGCGGACGCGCCGGCGTTTGGCCGCTGTCGTGCGGCCGCCCGCGCGGATATGCTCCCGCCACCGCGGATGGGGGACCGCCCGACCATGCAGATCGACGCCGCACGCACCGACGACACGCTGACCCTGAAACTCCGCGGCCGGCTCGACATCGGCACCGCGCCGGCACTGGCCCGGGCGCTCGACCCGATCGGCGCCCGCCACCTCGTCCTCGACTTCGACGACTGCGCCTACGTCTCCAGCGCCGGTCTGCGCGAGCTGCTGCGTGCCCAGAAGCAGCAGGCCGCGACGGGCGGGACGATGCTGCTCGCCAACGTGCCGCGCGAAGTCCGGGAGGTGCTGGACGTGACGGGCTTCTCCAGCCTCATCCCTCTCCGGCCGAAGATCCGCCAGATCTCGCTCGACGGGCTGGAGTTCCTGTCGGCCGGCGTCTGCGGGGAATGCTACCGGCTGGACCGCGAGACGATCGTCAAGCTCTACAACGACGGCGTCCAGCCCGAGATCGCCGAGAAGGAGAAGGCGTTCGCCAAGGCGGCCTTCGTCGCCGGCATCCCGACCGCCATCTCCTACGATGTCGTCGGCTGCGGCAGCCGCACCGGCGTCGTCTACGAGATGCTGGACGCCCGGCTCTTCAGCGCCGTCATCCGCGAGGACCTGGCGAACATCGAGCGCCATGCGGAGACCCTGGCCGAGGTCACGCGGCTCGTCCACCGGACCGCCGCCCCGCCGGGCGTCTTCCCCGACATCAAGGAGAATTTCCGCGGCTATATCGGCCAGATGGACTTCTTCCTGTCGCCCGCGGAGATCGCGTTCCTCCGGGCCCGGCTCGAGACCATCCCCGACGCCGACACCTGCGTGCATTTCGACCTGCACACCAGCAACATCATGATCCGCGACGGCGAGCCGGTCATCATCGACATGGGCGACGTCTCGCGCGGCCACTACCTCTTCGACATCGGGCTGCTCTACACGATCTACGGCCTGCCGGAGCTCGGGATATCGGAGATGGCGACGAAGATCCCCAACGCCGAGGGCGTGCGCCTGCTCGACGCCTGCCTCCGGCACTATTTCGCCGACCGGTCCGCCGAGGAAATGGCCTTCGCCGAGCGCAACCGGGATTTCCTGGCTTCGCTGCGCCTCATCTACACCATCACCTTCCTGCCCAAGCTGCGCGAGCAACTCGCGGCCGCGGTCAAGGACGTGCTGCTGCCGCGCATGACGGCCTGAGCCGGCGGCGGAGGCGGGCGTCGGCCCCGCCTCCGCACCGACGGGCGCGGGCCGCCCGCCTCACCGGGCCGGCAGCATCCGGCGCAGCGTGTCGTCCTTCATCACGAGATGGTGCCATATCGCGGCCGCGACGTGCGCGACGACCAGCGCGACCAGCGTATAGGCGATCAGCTCGTGCGCCTCCTTCCAGAGCTTGCCGCCGCCGATCGGGAACGGCGCGGCGATGACGTTGTCGCCGAAGAGCGCGAGGCGCCGGCCACGCGCCCAGCGGTCGAACGCGCCCGTCACCGGCAGCGCGATCATGGCGGCGTAGAGGATCCAGTGCATGGCCCCGGCGGCGAGGCGGACCGGCCGGCTTCCCTGCACGGGGGGCTGCGGCAGCAGCAGCCGGCGCAGCAGACGGATCATCGCCACGGCGAGGACCAGGGTGCCGACGCTGTAGTGCAGCATCGCCGCGGTGTCGCGCTGCGGGCCGCGCGGCCATTCCTCGAGCGTGAGACCGAGGACGAACGCGGCGATCAGGAGGGCCGCCGCCGCCCAGTGCAGGAGACGGGTGGCGGCCGGGAAATGGTCGGGATGCGATCTGGCGGGCATGGAATCGACTTTCGCAATCGGCGGGTGGGTGGCCATGCAGCGACGGCGACCCGAGCTCGCCGCCGCTGCATGTCCACATCCCCGCTCTTACCCGCACCGGCATGTACGCTGCCCAAACGGCCGGTTCAGCTCCGGTTCAGGTTCGATCGCGCGCGGGGTCGACGCATCCCCCGCGCCCGGTTTCGCGCCCCTCCGCGAACCGACCGGGTCAGGCCCGCGCCCTGCCCCGCCCCACGAACCCGACGGCGACGAGAAGCACAGCGACCACCGCGATGACGATCAGGGTCGGGTTCGGCAGGTAGTAGGTCGAGTAGATCTCCCAGCCGAGCAGGCGCAGCACCTCGCCGACCTCGGTGTAGTTGCCGACCAGATGTCCGCCCAGCGTTCCGGTGATGCCCACCAGCACCGCGCCGATTCCGGCGAGCACGACCATCACCCAGCGCGACAGGCCGCTCCAGATCGCGTCGCCATGGAGATGGCGGATCACGGCCAGAAGCGCGTAGTAGGCCAGCGACCAGCTGGCCACCAGCATGTGATTGCGGCCCATCGGCGTCGACGACAGCGTTTCCCACGGCCAGATCGACAGGCCCAGCCCATAGGCGGCCGCCCCGGAGATCACGCCGAGGATCAGAAACACCGGAAGCGCCCGGTCCATGGCCAGCCCCAGCGGGCTGGAACTGAAGGCGCGGATGACGATCGCCAGGGAGGACACGATCCAGAGGGCGATCGGGAAATGGATCATCACGACATGATAGGCGGCCATCGTCAGACACCTTTCCGGGAAGCGATGGTGGCATTC
>NZ_JAYSFE010000138.1:0-11492 GCF_041913585.1 Allostella sp. | reverse complement strand
TCAGGCCATGAAGCGCCGCAGCACGTTCTCCAGCATGCGGGAGACCTGGTTGTCGTAGCCGCCGTGGGAGAGGCTGCCGCAGAAGGTGATCGAGCCGGTCGAGAACACCGCCCCGCCCTTCGCCGTGTCGAAATAGACCAGCTCGGCGCGGATCAGATCCTCCGGCTTCTCGCCCGTGACCGTCGTCAGGTGCGTCAGAAGTTCCTCCGGAACCGTGACGAAATGCTCCTGGTGGCCCTCGGAGCGGGCGAGCACATGGGCGTTGGGCGGCGTCCCCAGCACCGGGTCGGCGCGGTCGAGCTCGAAGCCGGCGGCACCGCCGCCCGAGAGGCCGAAACCGCCGATCGTCTCGCCCTCGACGCCGGCGAAGATCCAGGCGACCGCGGGGTCGTAGGACGCGGGCAGGCGGCGGTAGAACGATCCCTCGAACTTGCCCTGGCCGGAGAAGCCGACGCCCGCCAGCTTCTGCGGCGGCCGGCCGTTGCGCCGCCACAGGCCGCCATAGGTGCCGTCGAGCTGGTTGTAGTACTCGCCGGATTCGGCCGCCCAGGCGCGGATGCCGCCCTCGCCGCGACGGATCTCGACGACGTGCGGCAGGTCCGGGCTGCGGGCGATCTTCCAGTAGAATCCGTTGCCGCCGAGATAGACGAGGCGGCCGCCGTCGCCGACATAGTCCTGGATGGCGTCGAGCGTCCGCGGCGTGTGGTACTCGGGGTGCGTCCCGGTCACCAGCACCTTGTAGGGCCGCAGCAGCTCCAGTCCCTCCGCGTCCAGTTCCTCGTCGGTGATGACGTCGAAGGCGATCCCCTTCTCCTCCAGCCAGTCGAGGAGATGCGTGTCGGCCGGGTAGTGGCGCAGGCCCGAGCCGCGCAGGTCCTCGTAGGAGAGATATCCGGGCCGGAAGTTGATGATCGGCCGGAGGCGCGACGACAGGCAGATGCCGCTGCCGTCGGGGTGGAAATTGTAGGTGCTGTGGCCGAACTCGTGGTGCTCGTCGGGGTGGTAGGGATAGGCGTTCCAGGCCGCACGGCGCGCCTTGTAGGCGTCGTCGCAGTTGAAACGCATGTAGTTGGCATAGACCTGGAAGGTGAAGGTCGAGGCGAGGAAGGCGACGGGCGCCGTCGCCCGCCCGCGCGGCGGGACGACATAGAACGGGATCACGTCCTCGTAGCCCGCCGTCCGGAGCCGCACGCCATAGGCGCCGCTCTTCATGTCGGCCGGGACCTCGACCGTGAAGTCCGTCGCCCAGCCGGCATCGCCGAGATCGTCGGAATGGAAATGGATCGCGGCATAGTGGCGGGGCTTGTGCCGCCAGCAATGCTCCTCGCCGGTCCACAGCGAGCCGCAGACGGCGCGGGTCGGCAGGTTGACGAGTTCGCCCGCGAACCGGCCGGGACCGGCATCCTCGACCGCCTGGGTGTCGATGCCGCGGGCGAAATCCCACCAGGCGAGGAGCTCGGGGTCGGCGCCGTCGGGCGGCCCGCCGGCGGCGCGGACGCCGCGATAGAGCCGCGGATCCTCGATCCGGCCGTCGAAGCAGTCGGTGCCGACGCCGTTCGCCAGCGCGGCGCCGACGGTGACCGGGGCGCCGGACGCGCCGGCCGGCACGAGGTCGGCCGCCGCCGCCACCGCACCGCTGTCCTGCGCGCCCCAGGTGACCGCGAGCGCCCGCTGCTCCAGGGCGAGCCGGCCGCCGCCGACGGCGGCCGTGATCTCGTACCAGCGTCGCGTCACCGGTGGCGCTGCGACCGCGACGGTCGCCTCGCGGCCGCCGGCGCGCACGGTCAGCCGCGCCCCGGTCGCGGTCATGGCGAGACGCCAGCCGTCGCCGGCCGCGTCGAGTCGGGCGATCACGGTGCGCGGCGCATCCGACAGCAGCCATGGCTGGACGCGCACGACCAGGGTGAAGGCATGGCCGGTATCGAGCCCCGGCGCGGCGATCCGGGCGTAGGAGCCGAGATGGGTGGGCTGGAACCGGCCGGGATAGGTGCCGGCGAAGTTCGACGGCTGTGGAACGTAGCGGATGCCCGGCCCGTCCGGGTTCGGATCGCCGTGGCGCACGCGCACGAGGTCCGCATCGAAGCTGCCGCCCGCGGCGCTCGACACCTTGACCTCGAGGCGGCCGCCCGGACGGACGGAGAAGCGGTCGGCATAGCCGATGAATGGAACCGTCATCGCCTGCAGTGTCCCCTCGGGTTTCAGATCACGCCGTCGGCGGCGAGTTCGTCGGCATAGTCGTCGATCACCCGGTCGAGCCGGTCGGCCAGCAGGTCGACCTCGTCGGCCGTCACGACGAGCGGCGGCGACACCATGACCCAGTCGCCATAGGTGCCGCGGTTGGTGCGCCGGCAATAGAGGGCGAGGCCGTGCTTCAGGCCCAGCGCCTGCAGCCGGTAGGGCGCCATCCGCTCCAGCGGGATCATCGCCTTCGAGTCCTTGTCGGCGACCATCTCGATCGCCATCAGCAGGCCCAGGCCGCGGACGTCGCCGACGATCGGGCTGCGGTCGCGGAGCGCCTCCAGGCGGGCGCGCAGGCGCCGCCCCATGCGATCGGCATTGCCCGGGAGGTCGCGCTCCTCCATCTCGGCCAGCACCGCACAGCCGACGGCGCAGGACAACGGGTTGGCGAAATAGGTGAAGCCCTGCATGAAGCCGCCCGCGCGGGCCAGCGTGTCCGCCATGGCGGCCGGCGCCATCATGACGCCCATCGGCGTGTAGCCGGCGGTCACTCCCTTGGCCAGCGTCACCAGGTCGGGCCGCGCATCGGGCCAATGGTCGGCGGCGAGGAAGCGGCCGGTGCGGCCGGCACCGCTCATCACCTCGTCGTAGATCAGGATCACGCCGTGGCGGGTGCAGATGTCGCGCACCATCCGGTAGTAGACGTCGGGGGCGACGAGCGCGCCGGTCGCGAGCCCGCCCACCGGCTCGAAGATGAAGGCGAGCACCGTCTCCGGCCCCTCGCGCAGGATCGCCTCCTCCAGCGCCGCGGCGCAGGCGCGCGCGTGGCTCTCTGGCGTGTGGTTCGCCGGCAGCCGGTAGGTGAAGGGCGCCGGCACCCGGTCGACGGCGCGCAGGAGCGGCCCGAACACCTCGTGCGCGTGGGCATCGCCGGAGACGGCGAGCGCGCCCAGCGTGTTGCCGTGGTAGCTGGGCTCGCGCGACAGCACCTTCCAGCGGCTCCCCTGGCCGGTCACCACGGCATGCTGGCGGCAGAACTTGATCGCGGTCTCGGTCGCCTCGGAACCGCCGGAGACGAGGAAGGCACGGTCGAGGCCGGGGCCGCAGAGCCGCGCCAGGCGCTGGCCCAGTTCCAGATTGGCCGCGCTCTCGAACTGCATCGGAAAGGCGAAGGCGGCCGCCCGCGCCTGCGCCACCAGGGCATCGAGCACCCTGGCGTTGCCATGGCCGAGGTTGCTCGCGACCGGCCCGGACGAGGCGTCGAGATAGCGGTTGCCGGCCGTGTCCTCGAGCCAGATGCCTTCGGCCCGCGCGATGCGCGGACGGCCGGGCGTGCCCGGCGGCAGGAAGAAGGACTGGATGCCCGCGTCCGAACGCGGCGGCAGAGTCGGGGTCGGGGAATCGTCCATCGGGGCAGGTCTCCGGGCGGGAGGGGGCGGGCCGAGCCGCCATTCTCGGCCACCCCGGCTGCCGCCGCCAGCCTCGGCGTGCGGGAAATCGCCAGGACGGGGGATGCTCGGCCGGATTGCGGCTCGGCCGGATTGCCGACCGTCGCGCAACCGTCATATTTTCGGAGGAGGCACAGTTCTAGAGGTCTGCCGAGATGCAGGAGGGGAGTCCGCCGATCGATCGCACCGGGCGACCGAAGGGACGCGACCTGCCCCTGTTCCGGGCGGAATATGATTGCGCGGAGTGGTCGGGACCGGCCCGGACCTACGTGATCTGCTCGACGCCACGGTCCGGGAGCACCCTGCTGGCGGAACTGTTCCGGGCGACGGGGCGGCTCGGGTCTCCCGCGGAATACTTCAACAAGGCCAGTCTGATGCCGAGGATGGCACGGCGGCTGGGGGCGCTTTCTCCGGAGGGAATGCTCGACCTCCCCGCCTACCTGCGCGCCCTGATCCGCTGGCGGACGTCCCCGAACGGCATTTTCGGCGTGAAGGTCCATTTCCAGGACCTGCGGCCGCTGCTTCATCTGGAGGCGGTGGGAAGGCTGCTGCGGACCTCTCGGCTGATCTGGATCCGACGACGGGACGTACTGGCGCAGGCGATCTCGCTCGAGATCGCCGAACGCACCGGACGGTGGAACCGTGTCCGTGATCGCGTCGACGAGCCCATTCCGCTCGCTTGGTCGCACACGTCCGTCGAGAGACGGGTCGGCGCGCTGCTCGAGGAGGACCGAGAATGGCAGATGCTGTTCGAGGCCAATGGCCTGACCGCCCACCGGATCGACCACGAGGATCTGATCGCCGACTGCGAGGCGGTCGCCGGAGCGGCCGCCCGCCACGCCGGTCTGGCCGATCCGCCGAGCTTCTCCCTCCCGGACGCTCCGGTCGGCAGCCAGCGAACCGAACTGAACGCGCGCTGGCGGGCCAGCTATCTCGGCGCGTACGCCCTCCCCAGAGGATCTGCCCCCGCGCCATGATCGGGTGGCCATGATCGGGGCAACGGAAGCGGCGCGGGCGCTGCGCTCCGGGCGCCTCGCCGATGCCGAGCGGGCCGCGCGCCGGAGCCTCGCCGACGAGGGCGAGGATGCGATGGCCCACTGGGTGCTCGCCACCGTCTGCCGGCGGACGGCGCAATGGGCGCCGGCGGCGGACCATCTCGAAGCCGCCCTCCGCCTCGACCCGCGCTTCCTGCCGGCGCTCCAGGATCTGGGCGCGCTGCGCATGCGCTTCGGCGATGCCGAGGGCGCCTTGTCGGTCTATCGCGCCGCCGTCGACGCCGCGCCGACGAAGATCGGGGCGCGCCAGGGCATGCTGGTCGCCATGCACTACTGCGCTTCGGTGGGCGCGGCCGAACTCGCCGAGGCGCATCGCGCGGCGGGCGCGCTGTTCCCGGACCGGGCACCGCGCCCGGCCCGACGGCCGCGGGCGGGAGGGCCGATCCGGGTCGGTTTCGTCTCGGCCGATTTCCGCCGCCACGCGACCCTGTCCTTCCTGCCGCCCATGCTGCGCGCGCTCGACCGCGGCCGGATTGAGGTCACACTCTATTCCGTCGTCCGCCAGCCCGACGCCGGCACCGCCCTCTTCCGCGGTCTCGCCGACCGCTGGGTCGACGCCGATCCGCTCGACGACGACGCGCTGGCGACGCGGGTGGCGGCCGACCGCATCGACCTGCTGATCGACCTCAACGGCCACACCGCCGGCAACCGACTGGGCCTGTTCGCCCGCCGGCCGGCGCCGGTCCAGGCGACCTGGCTCGACTATGTCCACTCGACCGGCCTCGCCCAGATCGACTGGTTCCTGACCGACGGCGACCACGTCCCGCCCGAGGAGGACGGCCGGCATGTCGAGCGGCCGCTGCGGCTCGCCCCGGGCACTTTCTGCTTCGATCCCCCGGGGGACGCGCCGGAGCCGCACCGTCGCCCCGGCCCCTTCACGTTCGGCAGCTTCAACGCGCTGGAGAAGGTCGGCCCGGCCGCCCTCGCCGCCTGGGCCGAGATCCTGCGGGAGGCCCCCGGCAGCCGCCTCCTGGTCTCGGCCGCCGCGCTCGACCGCGCCCCGGCCCGCAATCGCGTGCTCGGAACCCTCGCCGCCGCCGGCGCCGATCCGGCGCGGGTCGAACTGCTGGGCCGCACTGACCGGGACGGCATGCTGGAGCGCTATGGCGCGATCGACCTCCATCTCGACAGCTTCCCCTACAGCGGCGGGTTGACGACGCTGGAGGCGCTGTGGATGGGCGTGCCGACGCTGACCTTCCGCGGCGACCGCATCGCCGGCCGGCACAGCGCGAGCCACCTGCGCCGCGCCGGCCTCGCGCGCTTCGTGGCGCGCGACCCGGCCGACTACATCCGGCAGGCCGTGGCCTTCGCCCGCGACCCGGCGCCGCTGGCCGCGCTCCGGCCCGCGCTCCGCGAACGGGTCGCCGACAGCTCGCTGGTCGACGGCGCGAGCCAGGCCCGCGCCTTCGCCGACCTCGCCACCGCAATCGCCTGACGGTCGCCCGACGGTCCGTGCGTGCGGGCGCGGCGCGGCTCGGCTAGGCTTGGCCGCGCCCACCGACCTGCCCCGTTCCGGAGCCCCATGCATCTCGCAGACTACCTGTCCCGATCGGCCGTCGGGCTCGCCCGGACCGTGCGCTCCGGCGAGGCGACCGCGACCGAGCTTCTCGCCTGCGCCCGGGCACGTGCCGAGCAGGTCGACCCCGAGATCAACGCCATCGTCCGCACCTGGTACGGCGAGGCGGCGCGGCGGGCGGCGGAGGGGCCAAGCGGCCCGCTCGGCGGCGTGCCCTTCCTCTACAAGGACCTCAGCATCGCCTATGGCGGCCAGCCGATGTCGGCCGGCAGCCGCTTCTGGCGGGGTGCGGTGGCGCCGGCCCACACGGAGATCTCGCGGCGCTACCTCGCCGCCGGTCTGGTCCCGTTCGGCCAGACCAACAGCTCCGAGCTCGGCCTCGCCTGCGAGACCGCGCCCACTGCCTTCGGGCCGACCCGCAACCCGTGGAACCTCGCGCGGTCGAGCGGCGGCTCCTCGGGCGGTGCCGCCGCCGCGGTGGCGGCCGGCATCGTGCCGGCGGCGCACGCGACCGACGGCGGCGGCTCGATCCGCATCCCGTCGCACTGCTGCGGCGTCTTCGGGCTGAAGCCGAGCCGCGGCCGGACCCCGTTCGGCCCGCTGCTCGGCGAGGGCTGGAACGGGCTCTCCGCCCACCACGTCGTCTCCCGCGACGTCGCCGACAGCGCGCTGCTGCTCGACCTCGTCCATGGGCCCTCGCCGGGCGATCCCTACGCCGCCCCGGCGGTGCCGGAAGGCTTCGCCAGCGCCGTCGGCCGGCCCGAGAAGCGCTATCGCATCGCCATGCTGACCGAGACCTATGACGGCCGGCCGGTCGATCCGGACTGCGTGGCGGCGGTCGAACTGGCGGCCCGGCTCGCCGCCGACGCCGGCCACCATGTCGAGCCGGCGCGGCCGGCCGTCGACATGGCCGCGCTGAAGCGGGCGACCCGGACGCTGGTCGGCGCCAACGCCCGCGGCGCCCTGCTGCGCCGGGCCCGCGAACTCGGCCGCCCGTGGACCGCCGACGACCTCGAGCCGTCGACCATCGCCTGGGCGGAGGAGGCAGGCCACCTCACTGCCGACGACTACGTCGCGGCCGTCCTGACCATCCACGGCATCGGCCGTGTCCTCGGCGAGTTCTTCGAGACCTGGGACCTGCTGCTGACCCCGACCTTCGCCGTGCCGGCGCCGCCGATCGACACGGTCGACGTGCGCGAGCCGGACTTCGACACCTACTATGCGAAGCTGCGGAGCCTGAGCGAGTTCACCTCGATCCACAATTCGACCGGCTGTCCCGCCTGCTCGGTGCCCGTCCACTGGAACGCCGAGGGGTTGCCGGTCGGTGCCCAGTTCGCCGCCCGTCTCGGCAACGAGCGCGCCCTCTTCGCGATCGCCGGCCAGATGCAGGAGATGACCCGATGGACCGACCGCCAGCGGACGCTGCTCCAGTCCGCCACGTTTGCCTCTTCCGGCTGAAGCGCCCGCTGACCGCGGCCGACCGCGTCGGGCTCGACGGGTTCACGGCGGCGCTGCGGGCCGCCGACCCGGCGATCCTGGACTACCGCTTCGTCGACAACGGCGCCCGCAAGGCCCAGGGCTACACGCTGGTGCTCGACAGCGTCTTCGCCTCGCGGGCGGCGATCGCCGCCTATGTGCGCACGCCCTTGCACGACCGGCTGGCGGCCTTCATGGACGACTTCGTCGCCGACACCATCGTCGCCGACTACTGAGATCGCTCCGCCCCCGAAGGGAGATGCCGCGATGGCCAATTATCTCGTCTGCCACGGCGCCTGGTCCGGCGGCTGGTCCTGGGCCAGGGTCCGCCCGCTCCTGGAACAGGCCGGCCACACGATGCTGACGCCGACCTATACCGGCCTCGGCGAGCGCGCGCACCTGGCGAGCCCGGCGGTCGACCTCGAGACCCACATCGCCGACATCGGGAACGTCATCGCCTACGAGGACGCGCAGGACCTCGTGCTGGTCGGCCACAGCTACGGCGGCATGGTCGCGACGGGGGTGGCCGACCGCATGCCCGACCGGGTGCGCCGCCTCGTCTATCTCGACGCCTTCGTCCCCGGCGACGGCCAGTCGCTCAGCGACTTCGCCGGGTCCGGCCAGGTGGCCGAGCCGGTCGACGGCTGGCTCATCCCGCCGATGCCGCCGGCACCGGACGCGACGCCCGAGGACCTCGCCTGGACGACGCCGCGGCGGCGCCACCATCCGGCCCGCTGCTTCGTCCAGAAGCTCCGGATCGTCAACCCGGACCCACCCTTCCCGCGGACCTACATCCACTGCACGAAGAAGGCCGGCTTCGACCTCTTCCGGCAGTTCGCCGACCGCTACCGCGCCGATCCAGGCTGGAGCTTCCACACGCTCGACGCCAGCCACAGCCCGAACGTCACCGCGCCCGCGGCGCTGGCCGAGCTGCTACGATTCGTCGCCTGAGGAGAGCCGGCGGGCGCCGCATTTCGGGTCGACGGGGCGCCGGACGCGGCGCATGATCGATCGATCATCGCGCTCGGCCCCCGTCCGCGCGCGCCCCCACCCGACGCGACGGCGCCCATGACCCGCTCCCGAGTCCACGACTTCAACGCCCCGTCCGGCTGGAACGCCATGCTGCCGCCGCGGCGGCCGAACCCGCAAGCCGCCGGCCGCCATCGCGTCAAGTACGCGGTCGTCGGCGCCGGCTACACGGGCGCCGCCGCCGCCCGCCGCCTGCATGAGCTCGACCCCTCGGCCGACATCATGCTGCTCGACGCCGGGGTCGTCGGCGAAGGCTCCTCGGGCCGGAATTCCGGCTTCACGCGGCCGCTCGAGTTCCCGATGGAGCTGACCCGCGCCAACGCCGGTCGGGTGCAGAAGATCGCGCCCTTCCTCCAGGAGGGCTTCTACTGGCTGAAGGACATCGTCGAGCGGCACGGCATCGATTGCGGCCTCGTCCGCGCCGGCGTCATCCGCGGCGCCGCCACCGACCTCGGCGAGAGCCGCATCCGCACGGCGAGCGCGGTCCTCGACGAGCTCGGCTACGAGAACCAGATCCTCGGCCGCGAGGAGCTCGTCGACCGGGTCGCCACCTCCTACTACCGCTGCGGCCTGCTGGTCTCGGACTCCTACCTGCTGCAGCCGGCGGCCCTGATCCGCGGGCTGGTCGACAGCCTGCCGAAGGCGATCGCCGTCCACGAGCGCTCGCAGGTGAAGAAGCTCTCCCGGCGCGGCAACTGGCACCTGGAGCTCGACGGCGCCACCGTCGAGGCCGAGCGGGTGGTCCTCGCGACCAACGCCTACGTCAAGCATTTCGGCTATCTCGTCGACCGTACGGTCGCGACCTACACCTATGCGGCGCTGACCGAGGCGATGGCGCCCGAGGATGCCGGGCGCACCGGGTCGATGACGCACTGGGGCATCTTGCCGCCGCACAAGATGGGGACGACCTGCCGCCGCTTCGGCCGGGACCGGCTGATGGTGCGGAGCCTCGCCTCCTACGAGGGCGAACTCAGCCCGAGCGCGGTCCGCGCCGGGCTCACGCGGATCTACCAGGCGCGCTGGCCGCACCTCGCCCACGTCAAGCTGGAGCATGTCTGGGGCGGCGCCACCGCCTTCACGATGAACGGCGCGCCCTGGTGGGGGAAGTTCGACGAGGGGCTCTATTCGGCCGGCGGCTGCAACGGCGCCGGCATCACCAAGGGCACGCTGCTCGGCAAGCGCCTCGCCGAGCTGATGACCGGCCATGGCGAGCATGCCGGCCTGACCGAGGCGTTCGGGACGCCGAGCTGGATCGCGCCCGAGCCGTTCCGGCGCATCGGCTACCACGTCATCGCCCGCAAGGAGCGGAAGATGGCCGGGGCGGAGCGCTGAGCCGCCCCGGCCGCAGGGCTCACTTCGCCAGCTTGCCGGCGATCTCCGCGACGTGCCGGCCGAGGAAGCGGGCGCCGTCCAGTTCCGTCGCGCTCGGCTGGCGCGAGCCGTCGCCGGCGGCGATCGTGGTCGCGCCGTAGGGCGAGCCGCCGACGATCTCGTCCACCCGCATCTGCCCCTGGAAGGCATAGGGCAGGCCGGCCACGACCATGCCGTGATGCAGCAGGTTGGTGAGGATCGAGAAGAGGGTCGTCTCCTGGCCGCCATGCTGGGTCGCGGTCGAAGTGAAGGCCGCGCCGACCTTGCCGAGCAGCGCGCCCTTGGCCCACAGCCCGCCGGTCTGGTCCCAGAAATTCGCCATCTGCGAGGTCATGCGGCCGAAGCGCGTGCCGGTGCCGACGATGATCGCGTCGTAGTCGGCGAGGTCCTGGACCGAGGCGACCGGCGCCGCCTGGTCGAGCTTGAAGCCGCTGCGGCGCGCGACCTCCTCGGGCACCAGTTCCGGCACCCGCTTGACGTCGACCGTGGCGCCGGCCGAGCGGGCGCCCTCGGCGACGGCGCCCGCCATGGTCTCGATATGGCCGTAGCTGGAATAGTAGAGGACGAGAACCCGGGTCATGGCGAAGCCTCCGAAATGCGTTCCGCTGATGAACGCAGATATGAGGCCTCGGGTCCGGTCGCCGCCAGCCGGCTCGGGGGAAACGAATTGTTTCTCCCCGGCGAATGGTCCGAGCTTGCGTTGCCGGATTATGCCCGTACAGGCGCTTTTTCGGGCAGGCTGGCCGCGTCGAGCTCGGTCGCCGTCTCGCCGCACATCACCTGGCCCTTCCGCTTCGGCTGCGTCAGCGGGCCGGGCTTCGGCACGTTGCCGCGCATGAGATCGGTGCCGGCATAGAGGCCGCCGGTCGCCTGCAATTCCAGCCGCTCCTGGTCGCGGGCGCGGACGTCGGCCGTGATCTCGGCCGCCTCCTCGACCGGAACACCGAGCCGCACCAGCGCCGCCTCGCCGAAGGCCATCGCCGACTCGAACGTCTCGCGGATGTGGTACTCCACGCCCTCGGCGATCAGGTGCAGCGCGTGCTCGCGGTCGAAGGCCCGGACGAAGAGCGGCGTCAGCGGGAACTCGGCGCGCATCAGTTCGACGATGCGGTTGCTGGCTTCGGCCCGGTCGACGCAGACCAGCACCGCCTGCACCCGTCCCGCCCCCGAGGTTTCCAGGATGTCGAGGCGGGTGCCGTCGCCATAGTAGACCTTGAAGCCGAAGTCGGCGGCGCTGCGGATCATCTCCGGGTCGTTCTCGAGGATCGAGACTTCGAAGCCGCGGGCGAGCAGGGCCTGGCTCGCGACCTGGCCGAAGCGCCCGAATCCGATCATCAGCACGGTGCCGGCGAGGCCGTCCGCGGCGTCGAGGTCGCTCGTGTCCGGCGCCCGCTGCGGCAGCGCCCGGCGCAGCAGCAG
>NZ_JAYSFE010000137.1:0-11557 GCF_041913585.1 Allostella sp. | reverse complement strand
CTCTAGCTGGGATCGGCACCGCGTACGCCCAGGAGGAGAATGCGGCCGCCCACGCCCAGTGGCGCACCGTCGCGGATCAGATCCGGCCCAAGGTCCCCAGGCTCGCCGCCTTGATGGACGCCGCCGAAGAGGACGTGCTGGCCTACATGCACTGCCCGGCCGCATACCGGGCCAGGCTTCACTCGACCAACGCCGATCGGAGTTGAGGACGCAGGAGACGGGCATGGCAGCAACTCCGTCCCTTCCAGAACCATGCTCGCCCGGGTCGCGTCCCGCCGGGTGGTGTAGGAGGCTCGAAGCCTGGGGCTCGTAGGGAGCCTCCTGGCGGAGCGGAGGGCCTTGGGTGGCCATCGCGGTGATCGCCGGTAGGGTTGGGTTGCTGAGACCAACAACCCCGACCTTGGATCGACCACGATGACCGACGACAGAATGGCGCTTCGCGAGATGCTGGAGAAGGGCTCCGACGCGAGCCTGCTGCGGGAGATGATCGGCTTCGCCGCACAGCGGCTGATGGAGCTGGAAGTGGGCGAGATCACGGGCGCCGCGCATGGCGAGCGCAGCCCGGACCGGCTGGTCCAGCGCAACGGCTATCGGGAGCGGGACTGGCAGACCCGGGCCGGCACCGTCGAACTGCGCATCCCGAAGCTGCGCCGCGGCTCGTACTTCCCGGCCTTCCTGGAACCGAGGCGGACGGCCGAGAAGGCGCTGACGGCGGTGATCCAGGAAGCCTACGTCCATGGCGTCTCGACGCGGTCCGTGGACGACCTCGTCCGGGCCATGGGGATGGAGGGCATCAGCCGCAGCCAGGTCTCGCGGCTGTGCGCCGAGATCGACGACCGGGTGCGGGACTTCCTCGCCCGGCCCATCGAGGGCGACTGGCCCTACCTGTGGCTCGACGCCACCTATGTGAAGGTCCGCGAGGCCGGCCGCATCGTGCCGGTCGCCGTGACCATCGCGGTCGGCGTGAACGCCGACGGCCGCCGCGAGGTGCTGGGCATGGCGGTCGGCAGCTCGGAGGCGGAGCCCTTCTGGCTCGACTTCCTGCGCACCCTGCTGCGACGCGGCCTGGCCGGCGTGAAGCTCGTCGTCTCCGACGCCCACGAGGGCCTGAAGGCCGCGGTCACGAAGGTGCTCCGCGCCACCTGGCAGCGCTGCCGGGTCCACTTCGCCCGCAACGCACTCGCCCATGCCGGCAAGGCCCAGCGCCGCATCGTCTCGGCCTGGATCGGCACCGCCTATGCCCAGGAGGACGCGGCGGCCGCCCACGCCCAGTGGCGCACGGTGGCCGACCAGCTCCGGCCCAAGGTGCCGAAGCTCGCCGCCCTGATGGACGGAGCGGAGGAGGATGTGCTCGCCTACATGCACTTCCCCGCCGCGCACCGGGCCAAGCTCCACTCGACCAATCCCATCGAGCGCCTCAACGGCGAGATCAAGCGCCGCACCGACGTCGTCGGGTTGCGCGGGCTTACGCCGCCTTCGGCGACGTTCCTGCTCACTCCCCAACGAAGCCGCCGTCGTCCGTCTCGTCGGCGCCATCCTCCTCGAGCAGTCCGACGAGTGGGCCACACAGCGGTCCCGATACATGACCCTGGAAACCATCGGCGCCGTCAGCAACACTCCCACCGTCAGCCTGTCCGCAGTGACCGCCTGACAACGGCGGTCCAACCCGCCGAGGATCATCGCCCTCCTACACCACCCGGCGGGACGCGACCCTCGCCCCCGCGTCGAAGCACGAAGATCAATAGGTCTCGAGCCTAGCCCCCGGGGACTACCGCGGCGGCTTCCGCCGGTCGGCGAAGAGGACCTTGCCGACCCAGCTTCCCGACTTGACCAGGGCCACGATCTCGTCGCGCACGAGCGACAGCACCGCCCCCAGCAGCAATGGGTCGCCGCCGATCTTGCGCGTCGTCCAGACCAGGCGCCGGGTCAGCGTCGGCTCGACGACCGGCCGCATCGCGAGCGCACCGCTCAGCACCTCGTCATGGACCGAGCTGTAGCCCAGCAGGGTCTGCCCACCCTCGTCGAGGACCATGGCCTTGGCGATGTGGACGCTCGTCACTTGCGTCACCGTATGGAGCCGGACATCGCACTCCGCGGCGATCCGGCGGAGCTGCCGGGTCATCAGGCTGGCATTCATCGGCAGGATGAGCGGCATGCCGCCCAGTTCGCGGAAGTGGACCGGCCGGCCGGCAGTGCCAGGCGGAACGTCGCCCGGCCGCGCCACCAGATAGATCGGCTCCTCGATCAGGGGAAAGCGCTGCAGTGCCGCCGACGGCCCCGGATCATGGACGATGGCCGCATCGAAGGCGCCGCCGCGAATACCGCGATCGATGTCGCTGGTGTTGGATTCCTGCACCTGCAGCAGGATCTTGGGATAACGCAGGCGCAGCCGCCCGTAGAGCCGCGGCACCAGCAGCTTGCCCGGCCCGGGGGGAATGCCCAGGGTCAGGTTGCCGGCCGGGTGGCGGGCTGCGACCCGCAGCTCCTCGTGCAGCCGGGCCACATCGTCCAGGATCTTCTCGGCGCGCGGCAGCAGGTGCTGGCCCAGCACCGTCGGCTCTACCCCGACCGGCGAACGCCGCAGCAGGCGGCCGCCCACCTCCTCCTCCAGCTTGTGCATCTGGCGGCTAAGCGCCGATTGCGTAAGGTGCAAGGTCCCCGACGCCTGCGACAGGCTCCGCAGGCGTACGACCTCCAGGAAATAGCGCAGCGCACGTAGATCCATCGGCCCTTCGGGCGATACCGCCAGCCTGACCGGAGCATACCGGCGCATGACTTGGGGTATGCACTTCAATCATACCCTCCGTATACCGGATTGGCATTTCCTTTCGCCGACAGGGGTCTTTTACGCTTCTGCCGATGGCCGACGCTGGCCGACCGATCAAGCGCCCCGGAGAAGCACCGATGTCCCGCAACCGCCGCCTTCGTGAATTGCTTGCCCGCCCCGGACTGCTGATCGCGCCCGGTGTGCATGACGGGCTCGGCGCCCGGATCGTCCAGGAAGCCGGCTTCGACGCCGTCTACATCTCGGGCTTCTGCATCGAGGCGAGTTTCGGCCTGCCCGACATGGGCATGCTGACCATGACCGAGGTCGTCGACCGCGCCGCAGCCGTTGCCGACGCCGTCGACCTGCCGGTCATCTGCGATGCCGACACCGGCTACGGCAATGCCGTCAACGTCATCCGAACCGTCCAGATGTTCGAGCGCGCCGGCATCAGCGGCGTGCATATCGAGGACCAGGTCCTGCCGAAGAAGTGCGGCGCCTTTCCCAATCGCACGCTGGTCTCCAAGGAGGAGATGATCGGCAAGGTGCATGCGGCCGTCGACGCCCGCCGCGACCCCGACTTCGTGCTGATCGCCCGCACCGACGCCGTCGCTTCGCCCGGCGGCATGGCCGAGACGATCGACCGCAGCCTGGCCTACATCGAGGCCGGTGCCGACCTCGTCCTGGTGCAGATCCCGCGCACGCTGGAAGAGATCCGCCAGACCTGCGAGGGCATCCCCGGCAAGGCGGTGCTGACCATCTCGGAGAACCAGGTGGCGCCCGTGCTGCCGTTCGCCGAGTACGAGAAGATGGGGCTCAAGCTGGGCCTGCTGCCGCTCAGCCTGACCTTCTGTGCCATCACGGCCATGCGCAGGGCCGCGCGGTCGATCAAGGCCGAGGGCTCGATCCTGTCGGTCATGGGCGGCAACGACAAGTGGGACAGCATCCTGGAGCTGGTGCAGCTCCAGCGCGTGCTCGGCTGGTCGGAGAAGTACGCCACGGCCGGCGCACCGCCGCGCGACCGCTGACCCGCACTGCCACGGAGGCCCCTGCCATGGGCAGCACCATCACCGAGAAGATCCTGTCGCGCTGCGCCGGCCAGCCGGTGTCGCCCGGCGACATCGTCTGGGTCACGCCCGACCTGATCGTCGGCCACGACCTCAACTATCCGATCTATCGCCGGATGCTCCATTCCATCGGCATCGAGCGGGTGGAATCGCCCGAGAAGCTGGTGCTGACCATCGACCACCAGCCCTATACGGATTCCGCCAAGGTGGCGGCGGACTTCCGGCTGATGCGCGAGGACGCGCGCAACCACGGCATCGGCCACTTCTTCGATGTCGGCCGGGCCGGCATCTCGCACAACCTGCCGCTCGACCGCGGGCTGATCCGCCCGGGCATGCTCGTGATCACGAGCGACACCCGGTCGCCGGCGCTGGGCTGCGTCGGGGCACTCGGCATCGCCTTCGGCGGCGCCTTCCTGATGCAGCTCGCCACCGGCCGCAGCTGGGTACGGGTGCCGGCGACGATCCGCGTCAGCATCACCGGCAAGCGGCCGTCCTGGCTGATGAGCCGCGACATCGCGCAGTGGATCGCAGGCCAGATCGGCCTGGAGCGCGCCGACTACCACGTGCTGGAGTTCGACGGCCCCGTGGTCGACGGCATGGACATCGACGAGCGCCACACGCTCTGCAACACCATGGTAGATCTCGGCGTGAAGAGCGCCATCGCGGTGCCGTCGGAGGCGATCCTGGCCACCGTGCGATCGCGAACCGACGTGCCGTTCGAAGTCGTGCGCAGCGACCCAGATGCGCACTATGCCGACCATCTCATCTTCGACATCGCCGACCTGGAGCCGCAGGTGGCCGTCCCGCCGTCACCCGAGCTGGCCCGGCCGGTCAGCGAGCTGGCGGGCAAGCCCGTCACCCACGCCTTCGTCGGCGCCTGCATCGCCGGCAAGCTGGAGGACATGCGCGCCGCCGCCCAGGTCCTGCGGGGCCGCAAGGTGGCCGACGGCGTCCAGTTCTGCATCATCCCCGCCACCCAGGAGGTCTATCACCAGAGTCTGGGCGAGGGGCTGATCGACATTTTCGCGGCGGCCGGCGTACAGATCGCGGTTGGCACCTGCGGCCCGTGCGTCGGCGGCATCATGCCGCTCAACGACGGCGACGTGTGCATCTCGACCGGCACCCGCAACGACCCCGGCCGGATGGGCAGCCCCTCCTCCGAGGTGTACCTGGCGAGCGCTGCCACGGTCGCCGCCTCGGCCGTCACCGGGCGCATCACCGACCCGCGCACGCTCGCATCCTGACCGCCGGAGGACCCTCATGGTGCAGATCTATCGCGGCCGCTGCTGGAAGTTCGGCGACAACGTGCTGAACGACGGGCACATCATGGATATCGGCCAAGTGAAGGCCAAGGAGACCGACCCCGCGGTGCTGGCGAAGTACTGCATGATCGGCCTGGACCCGACCTTCGCCGGCAAGGCGCAGCCGGGCGACATCGTCGTCGCCGGTCGCAATTTCGGCTCGGGCCAGCTCCACATGCAGGGTCCGCTCGCCTTGAAGGGGCTGGGGCTGGCAGTGGTGTCGGAATCGATGACCCGCAGCTTCTACCGGCTGATGATCACGGCCGGTGTGCCCATGCTGTCCTTCATGCCGGGCATCACGCAGATGGTGACGAACGGCGACGAGCTGGAGGTGGATTTCCGCGCCGGCACGGTCACCAACCTGACGCGGGGTACGACCAAGCAGGGCGAGCCGTTGGCGCCGTTCCTGCTCGACATCATCGAAGCAGGCGGGGAACTCGCCTGGATCAAGAAGCAGCGGGCGGCCTGAAACAGGGGCCGACGTCTGGGATAGGGAGATCGGAATGACAAATTCTAACGTGGTTCGCCTCTCGGGCGCATTCCTCGCCGCCAGCCTGTTGGCCGCAGGTACGCCGGCCATGGCACAAGCGCCGTCGGCCGGCGAACTCCGGATCGTCTTTCCGTCGCTCTGGAACGAGGGGCTGGACCCCATCCTGACCAGCAGCAGCGGCAGCATCGGCATCGCTGCGATCTATGACGACCTCATCGGGACGAAGGCCGACGGCTCGGATTTCTCGAAGGAGACCGGGCTGGCCGGGGACTGGTCGATGGCGCCGGACGGCAAGTCCTGGACAATCCGCATCCGCAGCGGCGTGCAGTTCCACAACGGCTACGGCGAGGTCACCGCCGAGGACGTGAAGTTCAGTATCGACCGCCTGACCAGTGAGCGTTCCGTCGCCCAGCGCAAGGGCCATTTCCGCGAACGCGTCGGTCCGGTCGAGATCGTCGACCGCTACACGGTGCGGGTGCCAGCCAAGGCCGCGCCAATCCCTGACCTGCTGAGCGACCTGTCAGCCCTCCAGGGTTCGACCGAGCGCTTCATCGTCTCGCGCAAGGCGGCCGAGGAGATGGGGCCCGACAAGTTCGCGATCAACCCGGTCGGCAGCGGCCCGTACCGCTTCATCGAGCGCGTCGGCGGCCAGTACATCCGCCTGGCCTCGGCGGGCAAGCACTGGCGCATCCAACCGCGCTTCGAGGGCGTCCGCTTCATGGCGGTACCCGAGGAGGAAACCAGCATCGCCATGCTGGGCCGCGGCGAGGCCGACGTGGCGCCGATCGGCCGCAACAACATCGAGCGGGTCAAGAAGCAGCGCGGCGGCGACGTCGTCCTGCAGAAAAGCTCGGCCTCGCTAGTGGTCTATTTCGATGACCAGTTCGTCGAGCGCGTGCCCGTCAACAAGGCGAAGGTGCGCGAGGCGTTGAATCTGGCGATCGACCGCAAGACCATCGCCGAGACGCTGTTCGAGGGCTATGCCCGGCCGTTCGGCACGTACTACACGCAGTCGGTGATCGCCGAATCCGTCGGGCACGACTGGAAGGGCGACCTCTATCCCTTTGATCCCGTCAAGGCGCGCCAGCTGCTGGCGGAGGCCGGCTACCCGAACGGCTTCGACATCGACGTCTGGATCTATCCCTGGATCGGCGTCCCCGAGGGGCCGGACATGATGCATGCCATCGCCGGCATGTGGGAGAAGATCGGCGTGCGCCCGCAGGTGCAGCAGACCGAATACGGCGTAGTCCGCGCCAAGCTGCTGAAGGGCGAGATGCCGGGCGCGGTCGGCTACTTCGTGGCCCCGGCACGGCCCTGGCAGGGCATCCCCGGCATCTATCGCGTCTTCATGCATTCCAAAGGCTCCTTCAGCCACGTCCAGCAGCCCGAGCTAGACACGCTGCTCGACACGGCGGCCACCGCGCTGGATGCCAGCGCCGCCAAGACCAGCATCGCCGAGGCCATGCGCCGGATCCGCGCCGGCCACCTTGCGGCCCCGATCGTCGAGCTCGACCAGGCGTACGGGGTGACGGCGAAGGCCAAACACTGGGACCCGGGCTTCCGGCCCCAGAACCTGAACTTCGACAGCCTGCTGGCCCGGTGAACGGGGCAGCCATGAGGAAGGTCGGGGCGTCGTGATCGGCATCGTCGTCCAGCGGCTCATCCAGTCGGTCGTGACGCTGACGGTCCTGGCCGTCGTCATCTTCGGCCTGTCGCGGATGAGCGGAGACCCGATCGAGCTGATGCTGCCGGTCGACGCCACAGCGGCCGACCGGTCCGCCCTGCGGGCGACGATCGGCCTCGACCAGCCGCTGCACGAGCAGTTCCTGCGCTTCGTGGGCGGTGCGGTGACCGGCGATCTCGGAATCTCGATCCGTGAACGCCGGCCGGCCCTCGACCTCGTCATGGAGCGGCTACCCAACTCGCTCACCCTGGCGCTGGTGGCCCTCGCCATGGCAATGGCGATGGCCTTCCCGCTGGCGATCGCGGCAGCGGTCTGGCGCGGCTCGGCCATCGACGTGCTGGCCCGCCTCTTCGCCGTGCTCGGCCAGTCCTTCCCGACCTTCTGGGTCGGGCTGGTACTGATCATCATCTTCGCGGGCGAGCTGCGCATCCTGCCGGCCGGTGGCACGGGAAGCTGGCTGCACTACATCCTGCCCGGCTTCACCCTGGGCTGGTTCGTGGTCGCCGGCATGATGCGCCTGCTGCGCTCGAGCATGATCGAGGTGCTGGACAGCGAGTTCGTCAAGCTGGCCCGCATCAAGGGCCTGCCGGAATGGATCGTCATCTGGAAGCATGCCCTTCGCAACGCGCTGGTCCCGGTGGTCACCTTCGGCGGCGTCTATCTCGCGCTGCTGATCTCGACGGCGGTCATCGTCGAGACGGTGTTCGCCTGGCCTGGCCTGGGCCGGCTCGCCTATGACGCCATCCGGTTCCGCGACTTCCCGGTGACGCAGGCGGTCGTACTGGTGACGGCCATCGTCGTCGTCCTGTCCAGCCTGGCCGTCGACCTGCTCTACATGGCGATCGATCCGCGCATGCGTGGCACCCAGAAAGAGGGGGGCGGGCGATGACGGACGCCACCGCCACGCCGCCGGCCACCGCGCGGCGGAACTGGTCACCCCTGGCCGTCTGGCAGCGCTGGAAGCGCCCGCCACTCTTTCCCTGCTTCGTCCTGCTGGCGGTCGTGATCATGGCCCTGGTACCGGACCTGCTGGCGCCGCACGACCCGCACCTCCAGTCCCTGCGCACCCGCTTCCGCCCGCCGGTCTGGCAGGACGGCGGCTCCTGGACCTTTGCGCTGGGCACCGACGCGCTCGGCCGCGACATCCTCTCGCGGATCGTCCATGGCGCCCGCGTCTCCCTGCTGGCGGGCATGTTCAGCCTTGTCGTCGGCGGCGCCATCGGCACCGCCATCGGCCTCGTCAGCGGCTATTTCGGCGGCCGCACCGATGTCGTCATGATGCGCCTGGCCGACAGCGTGCTGTCCTTCCCGATCATCCTGCTGGCCTTCCTGATGGCGGTGACGCTGGGTCCCAGCCTGGGAACCGTCGTGGTCTCGGTGGGTGCCATCCTGTGGGCGCGCTATGCCCGCATCGTCCGCGGCGAGGTACTGGCGATCCGCGACCGCGACTATGTGAAGCTGGCGCGCATCGCCGGCTGCTCGCACCTGCGTATCATCCTGGTGCACATCTTCCCGAACGTCGCCAACACGCTGATTGTGCTGCTGACCATGCAGTTCGGCTGGGTGATCATCGTCGAGGCGTCCCTCAGCTTCCTCGGCGCCGGCATCCCGCCGCCGACCAGCGCCTGGGGGTCGATGATCTCCGACGGCCGGGCGACGCTGATGCGCGCCTGGTGGGTCGCGACCCTGCCCGGCGTGGCGCTGATGCTGGTCGTCCTGTCCTTCAACCTGATCGGCGACTGGCTGCGCGATCGGCTCGACCCGCGCATGAGGCAGGACTGATGACCGCGCCCGCAAATGCACCTCGCCCGGTACCGGGCGAGGTGCTCCTCGACGTGCAGGACCTGCGCACCCTGCTGACCGCGCCGCAGGGCTCGGGCATGGCGATCGACGGCGCCAGCTTCCGACTGCGCCGCGGCGAGACGCTGGGCCTGGTGGGAGAGAGCGGGTCCGGCAAGAGCATGACCGCGCTTTCGATCCTGCGCATCCTGCCGCGGCCGGCCGCTTCTAACGCCGGCGGGCGGGTCCTGTTCGACGGGGTCGACCTGCTTGGGCTGCCGGAGGCCGAGATGCGCGGCTATCGCGGCCGCCGGATCTCGATGATCCTCCAGGACCCGCTGAGCGCGCTAAACCCGGTGCTGACCGTGGGTGAACAGCTCATGGAACCGCTGCGCCGGCATGTCGGCCTGCGCGGCGCAGCACTGAGGGAACGCGCCGTCGAGCTGCTGTCGCTGCTGCGCGTGCCGGCGCCGCGCGATCGCCTGCGCTCCTATCCGCACGAGTTCAGCGGCGGCATGCGCCAGCGCGTCGTCGGCGCCATCGCGCTCGCCTGCAACCCGCAGATGCTGATCGCGGACGAGCCGACGACTTCGCTCGACGTCACCGTGCAGGCGCAGTACCTGCGGTTGCTGCGCCAGCTCCAGCGCGAGACCGGCTTGGCGATCCTTTTCATCACCCATGATTTCGGCATCGTCGCGCGCATGTGCGACCGCGTGGCCGTCATGTATGCCGGCCGCATCGTCGAGACCGCGGCGACGCGCACCCTCTTCCAGTCTCCGATGCACCCGTATACCGAGGCCCTGCTACGCTCGGTGCCGGAGATGAACGTCGACCGCAGCGGCCGCCTGCAGGCCATCGACGGCCAGCCGCCCGCCATCTTCGCCCGGCCGCCAGGCTGCCCCTTCGCCGACCGCTGCCGCGACGTCATGCCGAAGTGCCGCGACAGCGATCCCGGCACGACCGAGATCGGCCCCGACCGCACCGTGCGCTGCTGGAAATACGCATGAACAGACCGCCCATCCTTGCCGTAGAAGGTGTGCGCAAGCGCTATCGCATCCGCACCGGCGGCATGCTGTCCCGGACCGAGGCCGAGCTGTGGGCGGTCGACGATGTCTCCTTCGCCATCGCCGAGGGTGAGACCGTCGGCATCGTCGGCGAGTCCGGCTGCGGCAAGACGACGACGGCCAAGATGGCCCTGCGCCTGGAGCAGCCGAGCGAGGGGCGGATCCTCTTCCGCGGCAACGACCTTGCCGGGCTGGGCAAGGCGGCCCTGCGCACCTACCGCGCCTCGGTGCAGGCGGTCTTCCAGGACCCGTGGAGTTCGCTGAACCCGAGGATGCGGGTGGGCGAGATCATCGGCGAGCCCCTGCTGGTGAATGCCGGCCTCTCGCGGGTGGAGCGGGCCGAGCGGGTGGCCCGGCTGCTGGAGCAGGTCGGGCTGAAGCCGTGGCAGGCGCGGCTCTATCCGCACGAGTTCAGCGGTGGCCAGCGCCAGCGCATCACGATTGCGCGGGCGATCTCGCTGTCGCCGGGCCTGATCGTGCTGGACGAGCCGGTCTCCGCTCTCGACGTGTCTGTCCAGGCGCAGATCATGAACCTGCTGCGCGACCTGCAGGACCAGCTCGGCCTAGCCTTCCTGCTGATCGCCCACAGCCTGGGCACGGTCCGCTACCTCTGCCACCGCGTGGTGGTCATGTATTTGGGTCAGGTGGTAGAGACTGCCGATGCCCGCGCGCTGTTCGAGACACCGCGGCACCCCTACACCCAGGCGCTGATCGCAGCCGCCCTGCCGGGGCGGCCCGGAGATGCCGACGAGGAGTTCCCCGCGATCGAGGGCGAGGTGCCGTCGCCGACGGCCCCGCCGCCCGGATGCCGGTTCCACACCCGCTGTCCGCAAGCCATGCCAGTCTGCCGGACGACGGCGCCGGCCACCATCACCGTAGCCCCGGGACACGAGACGCGCTGCCACCTTTATGGCTAAGCCGGCTCCGGGCCAGCCGGCGCGACGGCATCACCAACCCAGTTTCCCGAACAAGCCCCCCGACACCATGACCGACCTGGTGTCGCGCATGAGGGCCGACCTGCCCCTCCGCGGGTCCCTCGATCATTGTGAGAGAGCCTGGGCGGCGTAGCCTTCGAGGTTGCGCAGCCGACCGGGCGCAAAGTCCAGGCTTCAGCACTGGTTCGGGCCATCCGGCAGCGCCATCGGCGCCCGCGTGCCGGTGGCGCGCTTGCGGCCACGCCGCCGTCGCACCGCCAGGCCTTCCTCGCGGTAGAGCCGGAAGAGCTTCTTCTTGTTCATGCTCACGCCTTCACGCTCGAGCAGGATGCCGAGACGCCGGTAGCCGAAGCGGCGTCGCTCGGCCGCCGGGCCCCGCAGCCGCTCGCGCACCTCCGCATCGCCCGGTTCGGCCACGCGGCGCGCCGTAAGCCCTGGGCAAAAAAGCGTGCTTCTGCACGAAGCAGTTAGTT
>NZ_JAYSFE010000136.1:0-11558 GCF_041913585.1 Allostella sp. | reverse complement strand
CTGCCGATCATCATCGCGGACACACCCGGGAGACGTCGCCAGCGCATCAGCATGGGGAAGTAGTCGTGGTATGGGCGAGGGCTGTTGCCGACAAACCGTTCGAGCGGACCAGATCCTCCGGACACGATGTGGGTTCGGAACCCACCTTCGAGAACGTCGCCCGGTCTCCGCAGTATGACGATGGGCACGATCTCGTAGCCATCGAGGAGGCGGCCGAAGCGTTCCACGTCGTCGTCGCGCATGCCGGAAAATTCTTCGGACGACACGATCGCAAAGGGATTCCCGCAGGCGTCGAACTCCGATCGAAGCTTGGTCCACAACGCATCGGGATCGACTCCGGTCAAATGCTCCGAGTTCGGCCGGCTGATGCTCCACGGTAGTAGATGGTGGCCGTCAAATCCCGGCGCCACGCCGATCAGCGGCACGTAGACCCCCGCCGCCGCCAGACGGTCCCGATGCTTGGACAGATAGGCCTGGATGCTTGTCGTTCCGGTCTTGTGCAGGCCGATGTGGACGTATAGCCGGGGCCGGCTGGGAGCGGGCGCCGGCTCGTGGTCCGGCCGGGCGGCCGCTGGAACCTCCGGCGCAAGCGGGGGGCGCAGGAACTCGTAGTAAGTCCGCAGTCGGTCGCGGCCAACGCGCCCGGCAATGCGGCCCGCCATTTCCATCACCAACTCCTGCACGCGATCGGCCCGTGCAGCCAGCGTCTCGTCGATCTGCCGGTTCGCCGTCTCGTCGCGAGTTGCGAAGAACCGGGGCCCATAGCGCCGGAACCGTTGGGCAATGGTTGGGGCGGCTGCGTCACCGCGGCCGCGCTTTGCTTCGAACTCTTCGGCGGACTTCAGGATGTAGTGATGCAGCCGAACATCGTCGATGACAATCCGATCGGCTCTCCCCGGGTGATCGCCTGTCGCCGCGAGTTCGGATCCGTCGCAGTGGACGTAGCGTCCGGCGATGATCTCCGCGCGATGGGCAAGAGCCTTGGCGACGAGTTCCGGCCGTACGATCGACTTGACGAAGTGATGTTCCGGATCGCCATCGGGCTTCCGGCGAGTGAAGCGGGAGATGACGAGGTCCGGCCGGAACTCGCGTTCGCCGGATGACCCGAATACCAGCTGGTTGACGCCGACCGCGCCGACTGTCGGATCGAGCCGCCCAAACCAGTCGGCGAGGGAAGCTCCGGACGCCGCGAACAGAAACTCGTCGAGGTCGATCGCGGCGACGAAGGCAAAGCGTCCACGCAGCTGCGCGTATCCGTCCGCCAGCGCGCTGTGATGGGGCGACCGGCCTTCGATCGTGGGCCAGTGCACCGGCTCGACCGGGTAGTGGCGCGCCAGGGCGGACAGCAGCACGCCGGTGCCGTCGGTGCTCTCGTTGTCGTAGACGCGGATGTGCTCGACGCCGGCCAGGAAGTGGGCGGCCACCCACTCCAGCAGGTAGCTGGCCTCGTTCTTGGCGATGGCACAGATGGCGAGCGATGCGCTGCTGCCGGAGAGCGGCATCGCCGGCTCAGTCGACGCCGGGCGTCGCGAGCCGCGCATGGGCGTCGATCCAGCCGGCGACGAGGAACTCCTGTCGCCGGTGAAGCTCCAGGAACGCCTCGGCAAAGCGGGCGGCATCGCTCAGCGACAGCCACTCCCGGCCGGGCGTCTCGCGGCCGAAGGGACCGCTCGCCCCCTTCCAGCCGTCCATCCGGACGACGGCGCCCTCGCGCGGCGGGTTGGGCAGTCGGACCTTCCACAGCATGGTCTGGTTGACCAGCTTGAACGACCGGTATCCTGCCGCCGCGAGCGCTTGCAGACCGGCCGGATCGTGCAGTTCGATCGACAGGTAGGCGGGCTTGTCGTCGCATCCTGCGAGCGGTCCGACGGCGACCGCGTCGTGTCCCTCGATGTCGATCTTGGCGAAGTAGGGGACGCCGTAGCGGGCGAACATCGTCGGCAGGCGGGCGGTCTCGATCTCGATGGCCGAGATCGCCGGCGCGGCGGCGTTGCCCCATCCGGGCCGGAGGGAGCCCCAGTTCGGCTGCTCGCGGTTGCAGTAGAACGTCTGGCGCCCGTCGCGGTCGGAGACGGCGCACTGGACGATCTCCAGCTTTCCCTCGGCGACCTCCTGCGCGAAGGCGACGCGCGCCCGCGCGACCGTCACCGGGTCGGCCTCGACGGCGACCACCCGGAAGCCCTTCGCCAGATAGAACCGCGTGTCGGCCCCGTCGGCCATGCCGACGTCGAAGATCAGGTTCGGGTTCATCGATGCGTGGATCACGGGCCAGACGACCGCGCGACGCTAACATGCGCTGCCGGTCGCGGGTAGCGCCAACGCCGTCGACGGGGAACCCGGCCGCGACTGCGGCGCCGCCGGCGAGAGCCCTTCGCGCGTCCCTGGGCGGGATCGACGTCAGCCGATCCGGATCGTCCAATCGTGGGTGGTCCAGGCCGCACCATCGGCGAAGCGAACGCCGAGCCGGGCGCGGTAGAGACCGTGCGGCATCGCCCGAAGGTCGATCGTGACGTCGAACCCGGAGTTCGCGGTGATGCGTTCGGGGAGCCCCGGGAAATGCCGCGCGACGTCGGCCCGCGGCCGGTCGTCCTCGATGGCGATCAGGTAGTCGAGGGCGGCGTCGTCGGCGGAGCGAAGGCGGATCGTGCGCCGGCCCCCGGGTCGGCCGGCGGGATCGAACAGCCAGCCCGCCACTCGTGCCGGCCGTTCCGCCGGCAGACGGGCCGGGCCTGCCGATCGGGCGGGGACGTCGAAGTGGCCACGGACGGGCCCGGCCGACGGTCGAAGCGTCTCCGGATGGAGCCGCGTCGGGACCGGAACGGCCGATCGCGTGCCGGGTCGCGGCGAGCCTCGCCCCGCGGCCCGGGCCCTGGCCGCCCGGTCGGGGAAGAGGTCGGCGAGGACCCGGAGCATCCGTGGGCGGAAGCGGACGATGCCGAGGTCGTACTCGTGCGCGTGGTCCATGGCGGCGAAGTGGCTGTCCGGCCGCCGCCAATTGGGCGCTCCGGCGGCGGGTCCGGCGCGGCCGCGGTCGCGCTTGGCCTCCCATTCCGCCCAGGACTTGGCGAAATAATGGTTGATCTGTCCCCAGCGGTAGCTCGGGCTTGGCGCCGCCGAACCATTGGCGATCGGTCGCCGCAATTCGTCCACGGGGCTTCCGCCGGTCAGCAGCGGCGCATGGCAGCCGATGGACTGGATGGCGCCGGCACGGGCGATCGACTTGACCAAGGTCGCCCTTCCCGCGAAACGGAAGCGATCCTGGACGAGCCGGTCGTCGTCGCGCGCCACATGGCCCGAACTGCCGAATACCTTCCAGCAGAGGGACAGCGCCGGCACCTCCCGGAAGCGCGCGAGGAGGTCGGGAAGGCTGTCGTCGGCGAGCGGCACGACGAATTCGTCGATGTCGATGACGACGATCCAGCCGCCGCGGCGCTGGAGGGCCGGGAGCGCGTCCGCATAGGCCGCCGGCTGCGGGCCGATCGTCGGGGCATAGCGGGACGACGGCCAGTCGACGACCTCCACCAGATCCGCCAGGGTGGGGTTCCGGCGCAGGCGGTCGCCCGTCCCGTCCGTGCTGGCATTGTCGTAGATGAGGAACCGGTCGACGCCGATCGCGCGATGGTGAGCGATCCACTCCTCGATGTAGGGGGCTTCGTCGCGGGCGATGGCGAGTACGGTGATGCCGTCATGGTCCGGCGCGGCGGGCGGCAGCAACTCGGCCTGCAGGCGGAACGGGGACCGCCGCAGGTCTTCGCCGGCCGCGGTGGTGACCCGGACCGTCCGCGTCCCGGGCGGAATCGCGCCGGTGAACTGGAACCCGTGACGGCCGTCGCCGATGGCCGCCGCCTTCAGGTCGGTGCGCTCGCGGTTCGCCAGGGCGCGGCCGGCGAAGCGGTCGTCGAGCCAGACGAACACCTCGACGGTGCGCTGCGGCCGCTCGGGGTCCCACGCCCAGCCGACGACCCGGCCGTCGGCGACGCTGTCGAGATGACCGGTCGCGGTCATCGCCGACCGGTTGCGGGCGGTGCGGCGAAGCCGGCGCTTCGCCATTGCGAGAGCGTGTCCGGAAACAGCGTCTCCATGCTGCGGATCGTCGCCGGCCAGTGGCGCTGGATCGTGTCGTCGACGGCATCGGCAAGATCGTGGCGGGCGAAATCCTGCTCGGGACGGACCCTGCCGACCGTCAGGTCCGGCCGGCCGCGGGCCCGCTTGCGGTTCCATTCCTCGCGGGACTTCGAGAAGTAGTGGTTGACCTGCGCCTGCCGATAGCTCGGCGTCGCCAGGCGATCGCCGTCGGGGAGCGGTCGGCGCCGTTCGTCGCAGGCGCTGCCGTCTCCGAGGACGGGGACATGGGGGCCCATGCGCTCGATCAGCGCCAGTTGCGCGATGCTCTTGGCCAGCCGGTGCGGTCCGCAATGGCGAAACCGGCGCGTGACCGGGCCCGGCTCGTGGCGGTCATGGCCGCCGCTGCCGAAGATGCGCCAGCCGATCGCCAGCGCCGCGGCGTCGGCGTAGCGCGCGAGCAGTTGCTGCACGGTGTGGTCCCGACGGAGGACCAGGAACTCGTCGAGGTCGAAGACCGCGAGCCAGCCGCGCCTCTCGAGCCAGCCCAGGGCGTGGGCGTAGGCGGCATGCTGCGGCGCTTCGCCGGGCGGGAGGGCCGAACCCGGCCACGGCACGATCTCGACCATGCCGGCAAGTCGTCGGTTCTGCCGCAGCAGCTCGGCGGTGCCGTCGCTGCTGTCGTTGTCGTAGATGACGAAGCGGCGGAACCCGAGCCCGTGATGGTGGGCAATCCATTCCTCGACATAGGGGCGCTCGTCCTTGGCGATCGCCAGGAGCGTGACGTCGCCGGGGGCTGCCGGTTCCGGGCGCGGCGAGACGCGGTCGACCGCGGCGGTCAGCCGGAATTCCAGCGGGGACCCGGCCAGGTCCTGGCCGTCGGCAGCGACGACGCGCGCCACATGCGATCTGCCGTCCGCAAGCGCCGTCGGGACGGGCAGGGAAAAGGCGTAGCGGCCGTCGCCGATCGCCGCCTGCCTCAGGTCCGGGCGGTTCCGGTTCGCCAGGAGCCGCCCGTGGAACCGCCCGTCGAACCAGACGAAGAGTTCCACGCGGCGCCTTGCCTCCACGGGATCGCGCGCCCAGCCGACAAGCCGGCCGCCGGCAATGCGATCGACATGACCCTGGACACGCATGGCGACGCCCGATCCGGGAGGATGCGAGGGAAACCGGGGCGCGAGATGCGCTCCGCCAGCAATCTACTAGCGTTGAACCATGCGGTCGTTCAACGCCCGCCGGCCGCCCTTCCGCTCACCGTGCCGGCAGACACGCGACGGCGTCCGGGCCGAGCTGGTCCGTGCGCCGGTCGATGGTCGCCGTCCGGCGCTGGATGTAGGCGGTCGGCTGGGCGGCGTTCCAGCGCCGCGGGTTGGGCAGGACGGCGGCGAGCCGGGCCGCCTCGGTGCGGGTCAGCCGGGCGGCCGGCTTGCGGAAATGATGCCGGGCGGCGGCCTCGGCGCCGAAGATGCCGTCGCCCCATTCGGCGATGCCGAGATAGACCTCCATCACCCGCCGCTTCGGCCAGAGCGCGTCGATGGCGAGCGCCAGCGGCGCTTCCAGCGCCTTGCGGAACCAGCCCCCGCCCGGCCAGAGGAAGAGGTTGCGGGCGACCTGCATGGTGACGGTGCTGGCGCCGCGCAGGCGCCCCGTCTCCTCGTGCTCCTCCAGGGCCTCCTGCACCGCCGCGAAATCGATGCCGTGGTGGGAGCAGAAGCGGTTGTCCTCGGACGCGACGATGGCGCGCGGCAGGGCCGGCGCGACGGCGTCGAGCGGCACCGGCCGGTGGTCGATCGCCGCGCCTCCGAACCAGCGGATCGCCATCAGCGGCGTCGCCGGCGGATCGATCCAGCGATAGGCGAGGGTCAGCAGCAGCGGGATCGCGGCCAGCACCAGGAGGGCGCGGCCGAGGACCGTCAGCACCCGCCGCCCCGGCCGCTCACATGTGGCTGGTCAGCCCCATGATGCCGACGACGATGAGATAGGCGGCGACCGCGTAGTTCAGGACGCGGGGGACGATGAGGATCAGGATGCCGAGCACCAGCGCCAGCAGCGGCTGGAACGTGACCATGCTGAACGACAGATTCATGACGCGACTGCCCCTCCCTTCGGTTGCCCGCGCTCGGGCGCCGGACGGAACGCCCGGCCGGCCGGGCGGTTCCGCCCGTGCTCACGCCGGCACCGGCTCGGGCTTGCTGTCGGCGGCGTGATGGAAGTTCGCCCGCTGGTAGGTCTCCATGAACTCGGCATAGGTGGTCGTCGGATGGCGGCGCGGGTGCGCGGCATCGACGGTGGTCGGCACCGGCTCGATCGGCCAGTCCCGCGAAGCGTCCATGAAAAAGGGGATGGCGTAGCGCTCGCCGCCGCTGCGGTTGAGGACGCGGTGCGGGGTCGCCAGGAAGCGGTCGTTGGTCCACAGCCGCAGGAGGTTGCCGCCGTTGACGAGGAAGGCGCCGTCGGGCGCCGGCGCGTCGATCCAGCGCCCGTCCGGCAGGCGCAGCGACAGGCCGGGAACCCGGTTCTGCGCCAGCAGGGTCAGGAAGCTGGTGTCGGTGTGCGGCGCCAGTCCCCATTCCCGGCCGTCGCCGTCGATGCCCTCGGGCACCGGCTCGGCCGGCGGATAGTGGCTCATCCGCAAGGTGTACATGGCGTCGGCGAAGGCCGGCCCGAACCAGTCGGCCGGCAGGTCGAGGGCGGCGGCATAGACCGGCAGCAGGCGGCGTCCCAGCCCCTCCATGGCCGCGCAATATTCCAGGATCGTCGCCCGGAAACCGGGCAGCGCCGCCTCGTCCGGCCAGCGGTTGCGCCCGCGGAAGCGTGTGCCGGCGACGACGTCGGGATGGTCGGGCGCCAGCTCGCGCTTGAAGAAGACCGCGGCGTTGGCGTTCGGCCGGCGGTTGGCCGAGAGCGCGTTGATCCGGGTGGTGGCGCCGCGCATCGGCATGTAGCCGATGTTGTGGCGGTCGATGGCGAGCGCCGCCTTGGCCTCGTCGGGCAGCGCATGGAAGCGGCGCGCGGCATCGAAGGCGCGGTCGACCAGCGCCTGCGGCACGCCGTGACGGACGACGAAGTAGAAGCCGACCGTCGTGAAGGCGCGGGCCAGCTCGGCGCCGAGCGCCTCGCGGGCGCCGGGACGTCCCGCCAGCAGCGGCCCGAGGTCGAGGACGGGGATGGTGTCGGTCATGCTGCGGCCTCCCGCGTGCCGGAGGGGAGAACTGTAGCCGCTGCCGGGAACCGCGTTAAGCTCGCCCGGTGGATTTCCGGGGGAGGGCACGGCGATGCGGCTGGCGGGACGGCGGGTGCTGGTGACGGGGGCGGCCTCGGGGATCGGCCGGGCGACGGCGGAACTCTTCGTCGCCGAGGGCGCGCGGGTGGCGCTCGCCGACCGCGACCGGGCGCGGCTGGAGACGGTGGCGGGCGCCCTCGGGCCGGCGGCCTTAGCGGTGCCCTGCGACGTCGCCGACCCGGCCTCGGTCGGCGATGCGGTGGCGGCCGCCGCCGCCGGCCTCGGTGGCCTCGACGGCGTCGTCAACAGCGCCGGCATCACTATCTTCGGCCATTTCGAGACGATGCCGGCGGCCGACTGGTCGGCGCAGCTGGCGATCAACCTGACCGGCCCGTTCCATGTCTGCCGGGCGGCGGTGCCGCATCTCAAGGCGGCCGGCGGCGGCACCATCGTCAACATCGCGTCCGGCGCCGGCCTCCGGCCGCTCGCCGAGGCGTCGGCCTACTGCACGACCAAGGCCGGCCTCATCATGTTCGGCAAGGCGCTGGCGATCGACCTGGCGCCGGCCGGCATCCGCGTCAACGCCGTCTGCCCCGGCATCGTCGACACGCCGATGGTGGCGGCGCTGCTCGACCGCGAGCCGGACCGCGAGGCCGCCATCGGCCGCATCCTCGACCGCTACGTCATCCGGCGCTTCGGCACGGCGGCCGAGATGGCGGCCGCCGTCCTCTACCTGACCTCGGCCGAATCGGGCTTCGTCACCGGCATCGCGCTCGCGGTCGACGGCGGGCGCTCGTTCCACTGACCGGGCGGCGCTACCGCTCCACCCGGACCTCGATGGCGGCGCTGGCGATGCAGGCGAGGTCGCCGGCGTCGGGGTCGGGGACGTCGAGCCCGCCCTTGACCGCCCGCACCGTCACCCGGCCGACGGGGAGGCTCGCCTTCACCCGTTCGAGGTCGACCGCTTCGGGGCGCTGCACGCCGATCGTGACGTCGACGACGAGGGCCTGCTTGTCGATGCCGAGCGTGCGGATGAAGGTCAGCGAGCTGTGGTGCAGCGCGTCCTGGACGGCGCGGAGCGCCGCCTTGGTGTAGTCGCCGCCATGGAGGTCGTTGCCGGCCCCCATCTCCAGGATGACGCGCCTAAGCGCCATGGCCGGCCTCCGGCAGGTCGATATGGACGATGGCGGCGGCGTGCGCGATCAGCGTCGGATCGGGATGGCCCTCGCGCGGGATGGCGAGGCCGCCCTCGACGACGGTGACGGTCCCGGTGCCGTGCGGCAGCACCGCCAGCACCTGCGCATGGTCGACCGTCTCCGGCCGCGGCACGCCGATGGTCACCTCGACGCGCATCGCATCGGACGACTGGCCGACCAGCTCGGCGATGCCGAGCGAATTGTGCCAGAGCGCGTCGCGCAGCGCCCGGACCGCCGCCTTGGTGCTGTCGCCGCCCCGGATGTCGGTGCCCATGCCGATCTCGAGCACCATCCGCTTCCACGCCATGCCCTGCCAGCCCTCCCCGTCGCGGCCGATCCGCACCATGTCGAAGTGGAAAGGTAGACCGGCGGCTGGCCCTGCGGCCATCATTCCGTCGACCGAACCCGGGAGGACCGGACGCGCGCCATGCCCGACGCCAAGCCCCTCAGCCTCCATGTCCCGCAGCCCGCGGTCCGCCCCGGCGACAAGCCGGACTTCGGCGGCGTCGCCATCCCGCGGGCCGGCACCGTCGCACGGCCGCCGGTCGACGTCCGCCCGGAGGACATCCGCGACCATGCCTACACCATCGTCCGGGTGCTGAACCGCGACGGCGAGGCGGTCGGTCCCTGGGCCGGCACGCTCGACGACCAGGCGGCGCTGGCCGGCCTGCGCGACATGATGAAGGTGCGCGCCTTCGACGCCCGGATGCTGATGGCGCAGCGCCAGGGCAAGACCTCCTTCTACATGCAGTGCCTGGGGGAGGAGGCGATCGCCTGCGCCTTCCAGAAGGCGCTGGCACCGGGCGACATGAACTTCCCGACCTATCGCCAGCAGGGGCTGCTGATCGCCGGCGGCTACCCGATGGTGGCGATGATGAACCAGGTCTTCTCCAACGCGGCCGACCCGCTGAACGGCCGGCAGCTGCCGATCATGTACTCGGCCAAGTCGCACGGCTTCTTCTCGATCTCGGGCAACCTCGGCACCCAGTACGTCCAGGCGGTCGGCTGGGCGATGGCGTCGGCGATCGCCGGCGACACCAGGATCGCGGCGGGCTGGATCGGCGAGGGCGCCACCGCGGAGTCGGACTTCCACGCGGCCCTGGTCTTCGCCTCGACCTACAAGGCGCCGGTCATCCTCAACATCGTCAACAACCAGTGGGCGATCTCGACCTTCCAGGGCATCGCCCGCGGCGGCGCCGGCACCTTCGCCGCCCGCGGCCACGGCTTCGGCATCCCGGCCCTGCGCGTCGACGGCAACGACTATCTCGCGGTCCACGCCGTCGCCCGTTGGGCGGCGGAGCGGGCGCGGGCCGATCTCGGGCCGACGCTGGTCGAACACGTCACCTACCGCGTCGCCGCCCATTCGACCTCGGACGACCCCTCGGCCTACCGCCCGAAGGAGGAATCGGACGCCTGGCCGCTCGGCGACCCGATCGCGCGCCTGAAGAACCACCTGATCCGCCGCGGCGTCTGGTCGGACGAGCGCCACGCCCAGTACCAGGCCGAGGTCGAGGCCGAGGTGCTGGCGGCCCAGCGCGAGGCCGAGGCGCACGGCACGCTCCATTCCGGCGGCAAGCCCTCGGTGCGCGACATGTTCGAGGGCGTCTATGCCGAGATGCCGCCGCATCTCGTCCGCCAGCGCCGCCGGGCGGGGGTGTGAGATGGCTCGGATGACCATGATCGAGGCGATCCGCGACGGGCTCGCGGTCGCCATGGAGCGCGACCCGCGCGTCGTCGTCTTCGGCGAGGATGTCGGCTATTTCGGCGGCGTCTTCCGCTGCACCCAGGGCCTGCAGCAGCGCTTCGGCGCCGCCCGCTGCTTCGACACGCCGATCAACGAGAGCGGGGTCGTCGGCGCCGCCATCGGCATGGCCGCCTATGGCCTGCGCCCCTGCGTCGAAATCCAGTTCGCGGACTACGTCTATCCCGCCTACGACCAGATCGTGTCGGAGGCGGCGCGCCTGCGCTACCGCTCCAACGGCGACTTCACCGCGCCGCTGACGATCCGCATGCCGACCGGCGGCGGCATCTTCGGCGGCCAGACCCACAGCCAGAGCCCGGAGGCGCTCTTCACCCACGTCGCCGGCCTGAAGACGGTGGTGCCGTCCAACCCGCACGACGCCAAGGGCCTCCTGATCGCCGCCATCGAGGACGACGACCCGATCGTATTCCTGGAACCCAAGCGCCTCTACAACGGCCCCTTCGACGGCCACCACGAGCGGCCGGTGACGCCCTGGTCCCGCCATCCCCTGGGCGAGGTGCCGGAGGGCCATTTCACGGTGCCGCTCGGCAAGGCCGTCGTCCGCCGGCCGGGCGCCGCGGTGACCGTGCTCGCCTACGGCACCATGGTCCATGTCGCGATCGCGGCGGCCGAGGATTTCGGCGTCGATGCCGAGGTGATCGACCTGCGCACCCTGCTGCCCCTCGACCTCGACGCCGTCCGCGAGTCGGTCGAGAAGACCGGGCGCTGCGTCGTCGTCCACGAGGCGACGCTGACCTCCGGCTTCGGGGCGGAGCTGGCGGCGCTGGTGCAGGAGCACTGCTTCTATTCCCTGGAGGCCCCGGTCCTGCGCGTGACGGGATGGGACACGCCCTATCCGCATGCCCAGGAGTGGGATTATTTCCCCGGCCCCGCGCGCGTCGGCGAGGCGCTGCTGGAAGCGATGGCGGGCTGACATGGGCACCTGGACCGTCAAGCTTCCGGACGTCGGCGAGGGCGTCGCCGAGGCCGAGCTCGTCGAATGGAACGTCGCCGTCGGCACGCGGGTCGCCGAGGACCAGGTCCTGGCCAGCGTCATGACCGACAAGGCGGCGGTCGAGATCCCGTCGCCGGTCGCCGGCACGGTCGCCTGGCTCGCGGGCGAGGTCGGCGACCGCATCGCCGTCGGCGCGCCCCTGGTCCGCATCGAGGTCGCGGGCGACGGAAACGCGGCTGGCGAGCCGGTGCCGCCGCCGGCTCCCGCCGGTCCGGAGCCCGGGCCGGGGCCCGAGCCGCCGCCCGAGCCGGTACCCGCGGCGCGGCCGGCGCCGCCCGGGCCGGGGCCGGCCGCACCTCGCCGGGCCGGCCAGAAGCCCCT
>NZ_JAYSFE010000135.1:0-11687 GCF_041913585.1 Allostella sp. | reverse complement strand
GTGCTGATCCAGCAGATGCGGCGGGCGGGCTTCCTCAAGCTCGACGTCCAGGCGATGGACTGGGGTGCCGTCGTCGTCCGCCGCGCCAAGAAGGACCTGCCGGCCCAGGGCGGCTGGAACATCTTCGTCACCGGCACGACGGTGCTGAACTCGTCCAACCCGGTCACCAACGCCTGGATCGCCATGAGCTGCGAGAAGGCCAATGTCGGCTGGCCGTGCAACGCCGACTTCGAGCGGGTCCGTCGGGACTGGGGACTGGCGCAGACGATGGAGCAGCGCAAGACGATCGCGGTCGACCTGTCGCGTCGCATCTACGACCAGGTTCCGTTCGTCACCTTCGCGCAGTGGCTGAGCCCCGTCGCCTACCGCGAGGACCGGATCTCCGGCGTGATCCCGGTGCCGAGCGTGCCGGTGATGTGGAACATCGAGAAGAAGTGACCCGCGCGGGCGGTCCCCCGGCATCGGCGGGGGTACCGCCTCTATATTTTTAGGGTGAACGAACCCATCTTGTTCGCCAACCACGACGAACGACGGGGTGGCAAACCGGGATGCGGGTCTCGCGGCGACTGATCTATCTCCTCGGCGCTGCGGCGCTCGCCGCCGCGGCCGTCGTCGCCGCCGGACAGTTCCGGGGACCTCCGGCCGGCATGGCGGCGGTGGCGCCGGGCGATCCCGCCCCCGTGCGCGCCGCGGCGGTCGAGACGGCGGTGGCAACGACGGGGGCGATGATCGACGACATCGCCGTGGTCGGCTCGCTCCAGCCGTCGGAATCGGTCGTCGTCCAGCCCGAGATCGCCGGCCGCATCGTCCGTTTCGGCTTCCGCGACGGGGCCGAGGTGCGCCGGGGCGACCTGCTGGTCGAGCTCGACCCGGCCATCCTCCGGGCCGAGTTGGCCAAGGCCCGCTCCGACCTCGTGCTCGCGCGCACCAACAGCGACCGGGCGAACCAGCTCGCCAGCCAGGGGACCGGCACGCTTCGCGCCCGCGACGAGGCGCTGGCCGTGCTCCAGGCCGCGCAGGCGAACTTCGAGCTCGCCCAGGCCCGGCTGGAGCGCAGCGAGATCCGGGCCCCCTTCTCCGGCATCGTCGGCCTGCGGCGATACAGCATCGGCGCCTACGTGGCGCCCGGCGACGGGATCGTCGATCTCGCCGCCGTCGACCCGGTGCGGGTGGATTTCCGCATCCCCGAGCTCTTCCTCTCCGCCATCCGCACCGGGCAGCGGGTCGCGGTGTCGGCCGACGCCGTGCCCGGCCGCGCGTTCGACGGCACGATCTACGCCATCCATCCCGTCGTCGACGAGAATGGCCGCGCGCTTCGCCTGCGCGCCACGCTGCCCAACCCGGACGGCAGCCTCCGACCGGGTCTCTTCGTGCGCATCCGGGTCGTCGTCGAGGAGCGGCCCGATGCGGTGCTGGTGCCGGAGGCGGCGGTGTTCCCGGTCGAGGGCGGCAAGTACGTCTATCGGCTGGACGGCGACCGCGCGGTGCTGACCGAGGTCCGCCTCGGCCGGCGCAAGCCGGGGCTCGTCGAGATCGCGTCCGGCCTGGCCGCGGGCGAGGTCGTGGTCACCGCCGGCCACCAGCGGCTGCGCGACGGCGCCCCGGTCGTCGTCGTCCGACGCGACGACGCCCGCCCCCCATCCGGCGGCGGCAGCCGCGGATGAACTACCGCTTCTTCGTCGAGCGTCCCGTCTTTGCCACGGTCACCAGCCTGATCGTCCTCCTCGTCGGCCTCGTTTCGTTCCTTCAGCTCACGGTCCGCGAATACCCGAACATCGACGAGCCCATCGTCTCGGTGCGCACCAGCTATCTCGGCGCCTCGGCCCAGATCATCGAGACCCAGGTGACCCAGGTGCTCGAGGATTCGATCGCCGGCATCGAGGGCATCGAGACCATCACCTCGTCGAGCCAGCCCGAGCTCAGCAACATCACCGTCCGCTTCCGGCTCGGCATCGACCCCGATGTCGCGGCAAGCGACGTGCGCGACCGCGTCGGACGGGTCCGCGGACGTCTGCCCGACGAGATCGAGGAACCGATCATCGCCAAGGTCGAGGCGGATGCGCAGGCGATCATCTACATCGCCTTCACCAGCGACCGGCAGCCGACCATCGAGATCAGCGACTATGCCGACCGCTTCGTGAAGGACCGGCTGCAGACGCTGCCCGGCGTGTCGGAAGTGCGCATCTTCGGCGAGCGGCGCTACGCGATGCGCATCTGGCTCGATCGTGCGCGGCTCGCGGCCTACGAGCTGACGGTCCAGGACGTCGAGGCGGCGCTCGGCCAGCAGAACGTCGAGATCCCTTCCGGCCGCATCGAGAGCCTGGACCGGGAATTCACCGTCCTCTCGCGCACCGGCCTCGCCACGCCGGAACAGTTCGAGCGGATCGTCGTCAAGGATGCGGGCGGCATGCCGGTGCGCATACGCGACGTCGGCCGGGTCGAGCTGGGGCCGACCGACGAGCGCCGGACGACGCGCTTCGACGGCCGGACGGCGATCATCCTCGGCATCGTCAAGCAGGCGACGGCCAACCCCCTCGACGTGTCGAGCGGCCTGCGCCGGATGCTGCCGGACCTCGTCGCCTCGCTTCCCGACGGCATGAACGCCACGGTCTCCTACGACCGCTCGGTGTTCATCGAGCGGTCGATCGCCAGCGTCTACACCACCGTCGTCGAGGCGATCCTCCTCGTCGTGCTCGTCATCCTCTTCTTCCTGCGCTCGGCCCGGGCGACGCTGATCCCGCTCGTCACCATCCCGGTCGCCCTCGTCGGCGCCTGCACCCTGCTCTACGCCTTCGGCTTCTCGATCAACACGCTGACCCTCCTGGCGATGGTGCTGGCGATCGGCCTCGTCGTCGACGACGCCATCGTCGTGCTCGAGAACGTCCATCGCCACGTCGAGGCCGGCATGCGTCCGATGGCGGCGGCGATCCAGGGTATCCGCGAAATCGGCGGCCCGGTGGTGGCGATGACGCTGACGCTGGCGGCCGTCTATGCGCCCGTCGCCTTCACCCCGGGCCGCACCGGGCGGCTCTTCACCGAATTCGCGCTGACGCTGGCCGGGGCCGTTCTCGTCTCCGGCTTCGTCGCCCTCACGCTGACGCCGATGATGTGCTCGCGACTGCTCGGCGCGCACGAGCGGCACGGGCGGCTCTACACGCTGCTCGAACGGGCCTTCGATGCCACGACCCGGGGCTACCGGCGGTCGCTGGCGGCGGGGCTGAACGTCCGGCCGCTCGTCCTCCTCCTCGGCCTCGGCATCGCCGCCGCGAGCGGGCTGGTCTTCGCCCAGCTCCGCTCCGAGCTGGCGCCGACCGAGGATCGCGGCGTCATCTTCACCGCCGGCACCGCGCCCGAGGGCGCGACGATCGACTACACCAGCCGCTACGGCCGCCAGCTCGAGGCGATCCTGGACGGGGTGCCGGAGATCGCGCACCACTTCGTCATCGCCGGCTCGCGGGCCGTCAACGAACTGATCTCCTTCTCGACGCTCCGGCCCTGGGACGAACGGGAGCGGCGGCAGCAGGACCTGACCGCCGAGTTGCAGCCGCGGCTGCAGTCGATCGCCGGCGTCCGCGCCTCCGCCAACAACCCGGGCTCGTTCGGCCAGAGCGCGCGCGACAAGCCGATCGAGTTCGTCCTCCAGACCTCGGAGAGCTATGCCCGCCTGAAGGCGCATGTCGACCGCCTGCTCGCCGTGGCGGGCGACTGGCCGGGTTTCGTCAACATCGACAGCGACCTCCGCCTCGACAAGCCGCAGATCGAGGTCGAGGTCGACCGCGACCGGCTGGCCGACGTCGGCGCCGGCGTCGCCACCGTCGGCCGCACGCTGGAGAGCCTGCTCGGCGGCCGCCAGGTCACCCGATTCAACCGCAACGGCGAGCAGTACGACGTCATCGTCCAGGTCGAACCGGAGGGCCGGCGGACGGCGGACGATGTCGGCGGCGTCTATGTCCGCGGCCATGGCGACCGGCTGATCCAGCTCTCGAACCTGGTGACGGTGACCGAGACCGTCTCGCCCAAGGAGCTCAACCGCTTCAACCAGTTCCGCTCGGCGACGATCACTGCCAACCTCGCCCCCGGCTACACCATGGGTGAGGGGCTGGCGGTCCTGGAGCAGGCGGTGCGCGAGCACCTGCCGCCCTCCGTCCGGTTCGACTATGGCGGCCAGTCGCGCGCCTTCAAGGAGGCCGGCAGCAGCCTGCTGGTGGTCTTCGGCCTGGCGCTGGTCTTCATCTATCTCGTGCTGGCGGCCCAGTTCGAGAGCTTCGTCGACCCCTTCATCATCATGCTGACTGTCCCGCTGTCGATCGCCGGCGCGATCTTCGCCATGCGCCTGACCGGCGGCACCCTCAACGTCTACAGCCAGATCGGCCTGGTGACGCTGATCGGGCTCATCACCAAGCACGGCATCCTGATCGTCGAGTTCGCCAACCAGCTCCGCGAGCGCGGCGCCGGGAAGGTCGAGGCGGTGGTCGCCGCCGCCGCGCTCCGCCTGCGCCCGATCCTGATGACGACGGGCGCCATGGTGCTGGGCGCCCTGCCGCTGGCGCTGGCGACGGGGGCCGGCGCCGAGAGCCGTCAGGCGATCGGCTGGGTCATCGTCGGCGGGCTCGCGATCGGCACGCCCCTCACCCTCTACGTCGTCCCGGTCGCGTATCTCTACCTGTCGCGCGCGCGCCGCCGGACGGCCGCGCCCGAGGCCGCCGTGCCGCACGCCGCGGAATAGAGGTTGCCCCGGGGCCGGCCCCATCTTTAGGTTCCCCGGCACCGATCCATCCACCCTCACGGAGACTTCGATGAGAGCGACGCTCGCCGCAGCGTTCCTGGCCACCACCGCGCTGGCCGGCGCCGTCATGCCGGCCCAGGCGCAGAAGGTGATCCGCGCCACCATGCACGCCGACGTGCGCACCCTCGACCCGGTGTGGACGACGCAGACGATCGCGTCGATCCACGGCAACATGATCTTCGACCGGCTGTTCGCCAGCGACGGCGACCTCAATCCGCAGCCGCAGATGGTCGACAAGTGGAGCGTCAGCGCCGACAGGAAGGTCTACACCTTCACGCTCCGCGACGGGCTCAAGTTCCACGACGGCACCCCGGTCACGACCAAGGACGTGATCGCCTCGATGAAGCGCTGGGGTGCGCGCGACGGCGCCGGCAAGATCCTCTTCGGCTACACCGAGGATCTCGTCGCCAAGGACGACAAGACCTTCGAGTGGCGCCTGAAGGAGCCCTACGGCCTGGTCATCGAGACGCTCGCCAAGACCGGGACCAGCCTGCCGGCGATCATGCGCGAGAAGGAGGCGATGACCGACCCCTTCCAGCAGGTCAAGGACATGGTCGGCTCGGGCCCCTTCATGTTCAAGGCGGACGAGTGGGTGCCCGGCTCGAAGACCGTCTACACCAAGTTCCAGGACTACGTGCCGCGCAAGGAGCCGCCGTCCGGCCATGCCGGCGGCAAGGTCGTCAAGGTCGACCGCGTCGAGTTCGTGTGGCTGCCCGACCCGCAGACCCAGCAGTCGGCGCTGGTCGCCGGCGAGATCGACTTCCTGGAGGCGCCGCAGGTCGACTTCCTGCCGATCCTGGAAGCCACGCCGGACGTCAAGCTGTTCAACCATCCGGCCTCGGGCTCGATGGGGATCATCGGCATCAACCATCTCCACCCGCCGTTCAACAACGTGAAGGCCCGGCAGGCGCTGTTCCACATCCTGCACATGCCGGACTTCCTCAACACCTTCATCCCCGACAAGAAGCTGCAGAAGCTCTGCTACTCCTACTTCGGCTGCGGCACGCCGATGGAGACCGATGCCGGCGCCGAGGCCTACAAGGCGCCGAAGGACTACAAGAAGGCCGAGCAGCTCTTCAAGGAAGCGGGCTACAACGGCGAGCCCATCACCATCCTGCACGCCACGGACCATTGGTACATCAACCCGGCCAACCTGGTGATGATCCAGCAGCTCCGTAAGGCGGGCTTCCTCAAGCTCGACGTTCAGGCGCTGGACTGGGGCTCCGTCGTCGCCCGGCGCGCCAAGAAGGACCCGCCGGCCCAGGGCGGCTGGAACCTCTACATCACCGGCACCTCGATCGTGACCTCGGCCAACCCGATGACCCACGTCGCCATCGGCATGGGCTGCGAGAAGGCGTGGTTCGGCTGGCCCTGCGATGCCAAGTTCGAGCAGCTCCGTCGCGACTGGGTGGCCGCCCCCGATCTCGCCGCCCGCAAGGCGGTCGCGGTCGAGCTGTCGAAGCGCGCCTACGACCAGGTGCCCTACATCTCGTTCGCGCAGTGGAGCAACCCGTCGGCCTATCGCTCGGATAAGCTGTCCGGCATCGTTCCGGCCCCGGGCTTCCCGATCATGTGGAACGTCGAGAAGAAGTAGCCGCCTTGCCCCCCCGCGACCGCCGGGTCGCGGGGGGGCGCCCTTCCGCAATCGTCGCCCCCGTCGCGCCATGGCCGCCGCCATCGCCCAGGATCCAGGCATTCGCATGACGGCGACGGCCGCCGATGCCGAACGTCGGGACGACGTGCCCCCGGCCCCGCCGGACCAAGGCCCTTGCCCTCGGCTCGCCCGCTGGGCTCTATTGGGCCGACCAAACGAGAAGGTGCCGCCGCAGCGGCGCCCCGGCAGGCAGGGCATGGTGGGGCGAACGCCCGTCAACGACCGAGGAATGCGGCGGCGCAACCTGTGTGCGCATGCGGCCTTCGGTGCGCCCATACGTAGCGAAGTCCCGGAGACCATTGGGCTTTTCCGGAGATGGCACGCTTTTCGCTGTTCAACCGGCGCGCCATTCCGCTACAGGATGCCATCGCCGTCCGGCGCTGAAAAAAGCAGCAGTCGGCCCCAATCCCAGAGAGCGCTCGATGCCATGAAGGTCGATCGATGACCGCCTACATCATCCGCCGACTGTTCGCGACCATCCCCGTCATGGTGGTGGTGGCGCTGTTCGTGTTCCTGCTCCTGCACCTGACGCCGGGCGACCCCGCCGCGATCATCGCCGGCGACGACGCGACGCCCGCCGAGATCGAGGGCGTGCGCCGGCGCCTCGGGCTCGACCTGCCGATCTGGGAGCAGTTCGTCATCTATGCCTGGAACCTGCTGCGCGGCGATCTCGGCACCTCGATCTTCTCGAACCTGCCCGTCACCACGCTGGTGGCCCAGCGCCTGGAGCCGACGGTCGTGCTCGCCGTCTCGACCCTCCTGGTCGCCGTCGTCTGCGCCATCCCGCTGGGTGTGGTCGCCGCCTGGAAGGCCCGCACCATGGTCGACCGCATGGTCATGGGCTTCTCGGTGCTGGGCTTCGCGGTGCCGGTGTTCCTGGTCGGCTACGTCCTCATCTACTTCTTCTCGATTGAGCTTCGCTGGCTGCCGGTGCAGGGCTACCGCCCGCTCTCCCAGGGCCTCGACCAGACCTTCCGCTCGGTCGTCCTGCCGGCGATCGCCCTCGGCACCACCTACATGGCGCTGATCGCGCGCATCACCCGCGCCAGCATGCTGGAGGTCCTCTCCGAGGACTATATCCGCACCGCCCACGCCAAGGGCGTCACGACCAAGTCGGTGCTGCTGCGGCACGCCCTGAAGAACGCCGCCGTCCCGATCGTCACCGTCATCGGCCTCGGCATGGCGGCGCTGATCTCGGGCGTCGTCATCACCGAGACCGTGTTCAACATTCCGGGCCTCGGCCGCCTCACGGTGGACGCGATCCTGAAGCGCGACTACCCGATCATCCAGGGCCTCATCATCATCTTCGCGGGCACCAAGGTGCTCATCAACCTGATGATCGACATCAGCTACACCTTCTTCGATCCCCGGATCCGGTACTAGGGAGGCAGGACCGATGGCCACCACCACCGCCGGCGCCGCCGCCCCGCGCGTGCGATCGCGCAAGGGCCCGATCGCCTGGGTGCGGCGCAACCCGACCATCACGGTCGGCGCCGCGATCCTCCTCGCCCTCGTCGTGCTCGCCTTCATCGCGCCGCTGATCGCCGAGGACCCGCTCTCCTTCGAGCCGGCAAACCGGCTGAAGCGGCCGTCCGAGACCTTCTGGTTCGGCACCGACCAGTTCGGCCGCGACGTCTACAGCCGCGTCGTCTACGGCACCCGCATCTCGCTCGCGGTCGGCATCAGCGTCGCCATCCTGGCGACGGTGATCGGCCTCACCATCGGCGTGCTCTGCGGCTTCTACAAGCGCGTCGACGCCATCGTCATGCGCATCATGGACGGGCTCATGTCGATCCCGTCGATCCTGCTCGCGATCGCCCTCATCACGCTGATGAAGGCGAGCCTGACGATCGTCATCATCGCCATCACCATCCCCGAGATCCCGCGCGTCGTGCGCCTCGTCCGGTCGGTCGTGCTGTCGGTGCGCGAGATGCCCTACATCGAGGCGGCGATCGCGGCCGGCACCCGCAACCTCGTCATCATGTGGCGGCACATCCTGCCGAACACGCTGGCGCCCCTGATCGTGCAGGCGACCTACGTCTGCGCCTCGGCGATCCTGACCGAGGCCGGCCTGTCCTTCCTCGGCGCCGGCACCCCGCCCGAGATCCCGAGCTGGGGCAACATCATCTCGCTGGGCCGGACCTTCTTCCAGATCTCGCCCTGGATCATCTTCTTCCCCGGCATCTTCCTGGCGATCACCGTGCTCGCGATCAACCTGGTCGGCGACGGCCTGCGCGACACGCTCGATCCGCGCATCGCCCGCCGCATGTGAGGACAGGAACCCGACACCGATGACCACTCCCGTCCTCTCCGTCTCCAACCTCACCACCTCGTTCCTGACCGAGGGCCAGTGGCGCCCGGTCGTCCGCAACGTCTCCTTCGAGGTCGCGCCGCAGGAGACGGTGGCGATCGTCGGCGAGTCCGGCTCCGGCAAGAGCGTCACCGCGCTCTCGATCATGCGCCTCATCCCCGAGATGAACGGCCGGATCGAGGGCAAGGTGGTGCTGGCCGGCACCGAGCTGACGAGCCTGCCCGAGCACCGCATGAAGAAGATCCGCGGCAACGACGTCGCGATGATCTTCCAGGAGCCGATGACCAGCCTGAACCCGGTGCTGACCATCGGCTTCCAGATCGCCGAGGCGCTGATCGGCCACCAGGGCATGTCGCGCCGGGAGGCCGAGGCCGAGACCATCCGGCTGCTCGAGAAGGTGCGCATCCCGGCCGCCAAGTCGCGCTTCCACGAGTACCCGCACCGCTTCTCGGGCGGCATGCGCCAGCGCGTGATGATCGCCATGGCGCTCGCCTGCAAGCCCAAGCTGCTGATCGCCGACGAGCCGACGACGGCGCTCGACGTCACCATCCAGGCGCAGATCCTCGACCTCATCAAGGTGCTGCAGGACGAGGAGGGCATGTCGGTCCTCTTCATCACCCACGACATGGGCGTGGTGGCCGAGATCGCCGACCGCACGATCGTGATGTTCAACGGCGAGCAGGTCGAGAAGGGCCGGACCGAGGACATCTTCGCGCGGCCGCAGCATCCCTACACCAGGGCGCTGCTGTCGGCGGTGCCGCGGCTGGGCTCGATGGAAGGGCACAAGCGGCCGATGCGCTTCCCCGTCGTCGACACCAAGACCGGCCTCTCGGACGTCCCGACCGAGGTGCCGGACACGGTGGCGGTGGCCGAGCGCCCGGTCCTCGAGGTCGCCAACCTGACGACCCGCTTCGACATCCGCTCGGGCCTGTTCAGCAGCGTCACCGGCCGGGTCCATGCCGTCGAGAACGTCTCCTTCAGCCTGCTCGCCGGCGAGACGCTGGCGGTGGTCGGCGAATCCGGCTGCGGCAAGTCGACCACCGGCCGCTCGATCCTGCGCCTCGTCCAGCCCAACAGCGGCTCGGTGCTGGTCGACGGGCAGGACGTCATCGCCATGGACGACGCGGCGCTGCGCGAGGCGCGCAAGCGCATGCAGATCATCTTCCAGGACCCGTTCGCCAGCCTCAACCCGCGCATCCCGGTCGGCGAGGCGATCGCCGAGCCCCTGATGGCCCACCGCATGTGCTCGGCCGCCGAGGGCCGCGACCGGGTGGCCGACCTGCTGCGCCGCGTCGGCCTGCAGCCGGACATGGCGGTGCGCTACCCGCACGAGTTCTCGGGCGGGCAGCGCCAGCGCATCTGCATCGCCCGCGCGCTCTCGGTCGGGCCGAAGCTGATCGTCGCCGACGAGGCGGTCTCCGCGCTCGACGTCTCGATCAAGGCGCAGGTCATCAACCTGATGCTCGACCTCCAGGTCAGCCTGCGCCTCGCCTACCTCTTCATCTCGCACGACATCGCCGTGGTCGAGCGCGTCGCCCACCGGGTCGCCGTCATGTATCTCGGCGAGATCGTCGAGATCGGCCCGCGCGAGGCGGTGTTCGGCAATCCGCAGCACCCCTACACGCGCAAGCTGATGGCCGCCGTGCCGATCCCCGATCCGGCCCGCCGCGGCACCAAGCGCGGCATCTCCAACGACGAGATCCGCAGCCCGGTGCGCGCGCCGGACTACGTGCCGCCGGTCCGCCAGTACCGCGAGGTCTCGCCCGGGCACGTCGTCCAGGTCTGGGGACCGGAGTGGGAGGACAAGTCCGCCCCGGCCTCGCAGGCGGCCTGAGTCCGGCGATGACGGCCGACACGGGCGGCTGGCCCCGCTGGGCCAGCCCCGCCGACGCCGGCTGGTCGGCGGACGGCATCGCCGCGGCGCTGGCCTACGCCGCCACCATCGACACCGCGGCGCTGATGCTGGTGGCGGGCGGCCGCGTCGTCTTCGCCGACGGCCGCGTCGCCGACCGCTTCAACGGCCACTCGATCCGCAAGAGCCTGCTTTCGGCGCTCATCGGCATCCACGAGGCGGAGGGCCGGATCGACCTCGAGGCGACGCTCGCCGCCCTCGGCATCGACGACCGCCAGGGCCTGACCGAACGCGAGAAGCTGGCGACCGTCCTCGACCTCCTCTGCGCCCGCTCCGGCATCTACCACCCGAGCGGCTACGAATCGCCCTGGATGGTGTCGATCAAGCCGGCCCGCCACAGCGCCGGCCCGGGCACCACCTGGTGCTACAACAACTGGGACTTCAACGCGCTCGGCACGATCTTCCGGCAATGCACCGGCGCCGACATCTTCGCCGACTTCGCCGCCCGCATCGCCGGCCCGCTCGACATGGAGGACTTCCGGCCGGAGGTCGACGGCAGCTATGTCGACCTGCCGGACTCGGGCCACCCGGCCTATCCCTTCCGGATGACGGCGCGCGACCTGGCGCGGTTCGGCCAGCTCTTCCTCGACGACGGCTGCCATGACGGCCGCCGCCTGCTGCCCGAGGGCTGGGTCGAGGCGAGCACCGCGCCCGTCTCCGAGGCCGGACATTCCGGCGCCTACGGCTACATGTGGTGGGTCGCCCGCCAGGGCGTCTTCTACCCGCATGTCCGGGTACCGGAGGGAACCTATGCCGCCAAGGGTGCGGGCGGCCATGTCGTCCTGGTGATGCCGGCGCTGGGCGCCGTCCTCGTCCACCGCGTCGACACCGACCAGCCCGGCCGCGCCGTCTCCCGCGGCCAGTTCGGCCGCCTTCTCCGCCTGCTGCTGAAGGCGGCGCCGCGATCCTGACCCGCGAGCGGGGGGGGGGCCGGGGGGGGGGGGCGCCCCCCCCCGCCCCCCCCCCCCCCCCGCGGCCCCCCCCCCCCCCCCCCCCCCCCGGCGGGGGCCCCCCCCCCCCCCCG
>NZ_JAYSFE010000134.1:0-11946 GCF_041913585.1 Allostella sp. | reverse complement strand
GTTCCTTCGGGATCGAGGCGAAGTAGCCGATCATGATCCAGGTGCAGAAGGGCACGGTCAGCGTCGGATAGAGGAAGAGCAGCACCCACCAGTTGTTGATGAGCTGGATGCCCGTGTACTCGTAGACGAAGGCGAAGGTCTTGAACAACGGGATGAAGAGCAGCGTCTCCGGGATCAGGTAGGTGAGGAAGACCCCGGTCGCCAGCGTCGTCGATCCCCAGAACTTCATCCGCGACAGGGCGAAGGCGGCCGGCACGCTCACCAGCATGGTGATGATGACGACGCAGACGGAGATGATCGCCGAGTTCTTGAAGAAGGTCAGGTACTGGTTGGAACTGAGGAGCTCGATGTAGTTGTCGAGCGTCGGCGCGAACACCCACCATGGATTCGTCGCCGCCGAGATCTCCTGCGAGGTCTTCAGCGACGTGATGAACATGTAGATGGGCGGCATCAGGAAGAAGATCGCGAAGATCACCAGGAACACGTAGGACCAGACCAGCGCCCGCTTGCGCGAGCGGCTGATGCTGCCGTAGCGCACCGGGCGGGTGGGCCCGCCCTGCGCATGAGCGACTGCGGTGGCCATCAGGCTTCGTTCCCCCGCTTGTTGATGTCGCGCAGGATGAAGATCGCGCCGATTCCGAGGATCGGCAGCATGAACAGCGACACGCTGGCGCCGAGCGGGATGTCGCCGCCCTCGATGCCGAGCTTGAACGCCCAGGTGGCGAAGACGTGGGTCTGGTCGATGGGCCCGCCGGCCGTCAGCACCCGGACGATGTCGAAGTTGGCGAAGGTGACGATGGTCGAGAACAGCACCGTGATGAGGATGATGTTCCGCATCATCGGCAGCGTCACGTACCAGAGCCGCTGCCACCAGTTGGCGCCGTCGATCGACGCCGCCTCGTAGAGCTGTTCCGGCACCGACTTCAGCGCCGCCAGGTACATGATCATGAAGAACGGCGCGCCGTACCAGACATTGACCAGGATGACCGAGAAGCGCGCCCAGACGGGATCGCCCAGCCACGGCACCGGGTCGATACCGAACAGCGCGAACAGCCAGTTGAAGGCGCTGTAGGACGGGTCGAACAGCCAGAACCAGGCGAGCGTCGACATCGCCGGCGGGATGACCCACGGCACCAGGAGCATGCCGCGCCACTTGCGCTGGCCCTTGCCCGGGATGGCATGGACGAAATGGGCGACGAAGAGGCCGATCAGCGCCTTGAACACCACCGCGGTGATCGCGAAGATGCAGGACTGCTTGACCACCATCCAGAACGTCTCGCGCTTGAACAGGAACTCGAAGTTCCCGAGGCCGACGAAGCGTTCCATCGACTTGTTCAGCGTCGCCAGGTGCAGCGAGTAGAGCGCCGGGTAGAGCACCAGCAGCGCGATGATGAGAATCAGCGGCAGCGCCATCAGGAAGGCGATGGTGGATTTCCGCTGGAAGAGGCCCGGCCGCCGGCGCGCCCCCGCACCGGCGCCGACGCCCATTGTTCCGGTTGCCGCATCGACCATCGGCATCACCCTCTAGGACTCGGATCGAAAGACCGTCCGGTTGCGGCAGCGGCGCCGCCGTCCCCCGCGGGAGGACGACGGCGCCGCCACCGAACCATGCGCGCCGGGATCAGGAGCGGGAGAAGCCCTCGAGCTCCGATTCCGCCCAGGCGATGGTCTTCTCCATCGCCTCGCCCTGCGCGTGCCGCACCGCCATCTTGGTCAGCGTCGCCTGCGTGTAGATCTGCGCCGCGATCTTGGGCGGCGCCGGCGCGGCGGCGATCGACAGGGTCTGGTGGTTGTGCGGGTTCGGGTAGTGGTAGAGCGTGCCCTTCGGCGGACCTTCCTCGGCCCAGGTCTTGAAGGTCGTCAGCTTCTCGAAGGACGGCAGGTCGTAGCCGCCCGAGGCCGCCACCATCTTCTCCGCCGCGGCCGGCTGCGAGATGTGGACGAGCAGGCTCTTGGCCGCCGACTTGTTCTTCGAGAAATTCCAGATGCCCCAGAAATAGGGCAGGAACGGCGCGAAGCGGCCCTTCGGACCGGACGGCATGCCGTGGGTCCAGAGCTGTTCGGCGATCTTCGGCGCGTCGCGCTTGGCGACCGCCCAGGCGCTCGGCGGGTTCATGATGAGCGCGCCGCGGCCGGAGACGATCCACTTGTTGTTGGAGGCGTCGTCCCAGGCCGACACGTCGGCCGGCAGGACCGCGATCAGGCGCTTGTAGAAGTCGAGGGCCTGGCGGGTCGCGTCCGACTTGACCGTGATGTTGCCCTTGGCGTCGATCAGGGTGGCGCCGAAGGACTGGAAGATCGCGCCGGCGGTGTCGACCGAGTCCGACGTCTGGCCGAGGCCGATGCCGAACGGCACGCCGGCCTTGTGGCATTTCTCGGCGGCAGCCAGGAACGCGTCCATCGTCCAGGCGTCGGCCTTCGGCGGGCCGCCCGCCGGATACAGCGCCTGGATGTCGATGCCGGCATGCTGCTTCAGGAGGTCGATGCGCGTGCACGGGCCCTTGATCTGGCTGCCCGCCGTCGCCGGCACCGCGATCCACTTGCCCCCGGAGCGCCCGAGATACTCGACCGTGCCGTTGACCTGGCCGTTCTGCTTGATGAGCTCGGTCATGATGTCGTCGACCGGCTCGAGGTTCTTCGCCTGGTCGGCGGGCTGCCAGGTCGGGAAGGCCAGGATGTCATGGCCCGACCGCGCCTGCGACTCGGCGGCGATCGTCAGCAGGTTCTTGTTCCCCTGCGACGTGATGTAGTCGATCGTGATGTCGACCTTTTCCTTGGCGGCCCACTCCTGGCAGAGCTGCGTCAGGGCACCGTTGGCGCCGGGAACCCAATGGTCCCAGAATCCGACCGCCAGCTTGCCGGCGGCATGGGCGCCGCGCACGAACGGAGCACTGAGCGCAACGGCCGAAACGGCCGCCGCCCCCTTCAGCACTCCACGACGGGAAACGCGTGCTCGGGTCATCGTTCTCCTCCACTGCTTGCCCCCGCTGGAGCTCAGCGGAGGCAGTGTCGTGCCCTTTCCGCACACCCGGGGGTGGCGGATGGACTCCTTTTTGTGACGATCACTGTGGCGCGTTCCGCGCCCCCGCTCAAGCGATTTCCGGGAAGCGGGACCCCGTTCCGGATCGGCGCCGCCCGGCCCGGCTAACGCTCGCCGGCGCTCCAGTCGATGCCCTGGATCTCGTAGGCCTCGGGCTCGTCCTGCCAGTTCGGCCGCTCCTTGACGAAGAGGACGAGATGCACCCGGCGCCCCAGCACCTCGGCGATCTCCTGGCGCGCCGCGACGCTGATCGCCTTGATCCGTGCGCCGCCGCGACCGAGGACGATCGCCTTCTGGCTCGGCCGCATGACGTAGATCACCTGGCCGATCCGGACGCTCCCGTCGCGGTGCTCCTCCCAGGTCTCGGTTTCCACGGCGGTCGCGTAGGGCAGCTCGTCATGGAGCTGGAGGAAGAGCTTCTCGCGCGTGATCTCCGCCGCCAGCAGGCGCTGCGGCATGTCGGCGATCTGGTCCTCGGGATAGAGCCAGGGACCTTCCGGCATCCGCTCCGCCACCCGCGCCGCGAGGTCGGCGACGCCGTCGCCGGTGAGGGCCGAGATCATGAAGGTTTCCGAATAGACGCCGGACTGCGTCATCTCGGCGACCAGCGGCAGCAGCCGTTCCGGGCGGATGGCGTCGATCTTGTTGAGCGCCAGGATCGCCTTGCGCCCCGCCGCGCCGAGCTGCTCCATGATGCGCCTTGCATCGGCATCGAGGCCGCGCTGGGCGTCGACCAGATGGATCATCAGGTCGGCGTCCTCCGCCCCCTTCCATGCCGTCGCGACCATCGCCCGCTCCAGGCGCCGGCGCGGTTCGAAGATGCCGGGCGTGTCGACCCAGACGATCTGGACCTGCCCGACGAGGGCGATCCCGAGCACCCGGGCGCGCGTCGTCTGCACCTTGGGCGAGACGATCGCGACCTTGGAGCCGACGAGGCGGTTGACCAGCGTCGACTTGCCGGCGTTGGGGGCGCCGATGATGGCGGCGAAGCCGCAGCGCGTGGGCGCCGTCCCGGTCATCGCCGGGCTCCGGCGGCCAGGAGGGCGAGCAGCGCCTCGGCCGCCGCCCGCTCGGCCGTGCGCTTGGAGGCGCCGACCGCCGAGGCGCCGGGATGGCCCTCGATCGTCACCGCCACGGTGAAGGCCGGCGCGTGGTCCGGGCCTTCGGCCGCCAGCGTCTCGTAGCGGGGCAGCGGCAGCCCCCGCCCCTGGGCCCATTCCTGGAGCTCGGTCTTGGGATCGCGCGGCGGCCGCCGCTCGGCCACCCGCTCCTCCCAGTGCGCATGGATGAAGCGCGCGGCCGCCGGCAGGCCGCCGTCGAGATAGAGGGCGCCGATCACCGCCTCCATGCAGTCGGCGAGCGTGCCGGCATTGCTGCGGCCGCCGCCGACCTCCTCGCCGCGCGACATCATGATGTGGCGTCCGAGTTCGATCGAGCGCGCGACGTCGGCCAGGGCCTCACGCCGGACATGCGCCGCGAGCCGGCGCGCCAGATGGCCTTCCGGCTCGGAGGGGAAGCGCCGCAGCAGCAGTTCCGCCACCACCAGCCCCAGCACCCGGTCGCCCAGGAACTCCAGCCGCTCGTAGGGACTGGCCTGGGGCGTCGCGGTGACGCTCGGGTGACGCAGCGCGTCGCGCAGCAGGCGCCGGTCGCGGAAGCGGTGGCCGATGCGCTCGGCCAGCGCCTCGGCGTCGGGCTCGGGCGCGTCGGCCGCCGGCGGCGCGGCTACCGCGGCCCGTCCCATCATCCCACCCCCGAGAAGAGCCGCGACCAGCGGATCGCCATCGGCCAGCGCCAGAACTGCCAGAGCGCGGCGCTGCCGTCGGTGGAGAAGAACAGGAACTCCGCCCGGCCGACGAGGTTCTCCGCCGGGACGAAGCCGACCGCCGACGGGTCGCGGCTGTCGGCCGAATTGTCGCGGTTGTCGCCCATGGCGAAGTAATGGCCCGGCGGCACGACGTATTCCTGGGTGTTGTCGAACGGACCGTCGTCGGTGATCTCGAGGATGCGGTGCTGGCGCCCGTTGGGCAGCGTCTCGACATACTGCGGCACGCGCATCGCGCCCCCGAATGGGCTGCGTTCGGTGAAATCCTCGACGCGCTGGCGCTTGACGGCCGCGCCATTGATGTAGAGCAGACCCTGGCGCATCTGGATGCGGTCCCCGGGCAGGCCGACGATGCGCTTGATGTAGTCGGTCTTGTTGTCGCGCGGATACTTGAAGACCGCGACGTCGCCGCGCTCCGGCTCCGCCCCCATCACCCGGCCCGAGAAGAGCGGCGGACCGAGCGGCAGCGAGTAGCGGCTGTAGCCGTAGGAATACTTGGACACGAACAGGTAGTCGCCGACCAGCAGCGTCGGGATCATCGAGCCGGACGGGATGTTGAACGGCTCGAACGCGACCGTGCGCACGAAGAGCGCGATCAGGATCGCGTAGACGACGGTCTTGATCGATTCGATGAGGCCGCCCTTGGCCTTCTTCTCGGTGAGGGACGAGTTGCGGAACGCCATCGGCGACGCCTTGTCTGCTGGGTTTCGGGGGGCCGGAGACGGCGCAGGGTCGGGGCCGGGCGGGATCAAGCCCGCCGCGGCGGGTCGAGTCAAGCCGCTCCCGATCCGCTCGCGACGGCCGCGGGGACGGCCGAGATGATGACGATGACCTGCGCCTGCGGCCATTCGTCGGTGATGCTGACGTCGATCCGGGCCGTCATGCCGGGCGGCGTGATCTCGGCGAGGCGGGCCGCCGCCCCTCCGGTCAGCGCCATCGTCGGCTGCCCGGTCGGCAGGTTCACGACCCCCATGTCGCGCCAGTAGACGCCGCGCCGGAAGCCGGTGCCGAGCGCCTTCGAGCACGCCTCCTTGGCGGCGTAGCGCTTGGCGTAGCTCGCCGCGCGCAGCCGCCGCCGGTCGGACTTGGCCCGCTCGACGGCCGTGAAGACGCGCTCGGTGAAGCGCTCGCCGTAGCGCTCCAGCGTCCGTTCGATGCGCCGGATGTCGATGATGTCGCTGCCGATGCCGATGATCATGAAATCGGCCGCCGCTCACCCCGTCGGGGCCGCGCGGGCACCGTCCATCAGCCGGCGCATGCGGGCGATCGCCGCCTCGAGGCCGACGAAGATCGCCTCGCCGACCAGGAAATGGCCGATGTTGAGTTCGACCAGGGTCGGGATCGCCGCCACCGGCTCGACCGTGTCGTAGGAGAGCCCGTGTCCGGCATGGCATTCGAGGCCGATCGCCGCGGCATGGGCGGCTGCCCGGCGGATCCGGTCGAGTTCGTGCGCCCGCTCGACGCCCTCGGCCTCGCAGTAGGCGCCGGTGTGGAGCTCGACGACCGGCGCCCCGACGGCGACCGCGGCGTCGAGCTGCGCCGGCTCGGGATCGACGAAGAGCGAGACCCGGATGCCGGCGTCGGCGAGGCGGCGGATCGCCGGAACGAGGTGGTCGCGGCCGCCGATCACGTCGAGCCCGCCCTCGGTCGTCACCTCGGTGCGCTTTTCGGGCACGATGCAGGCGGCGTGCGGGCGGTGGCGGAGCGCGATGCCGACCATCTCCTCGGTCGCCGCCATCTCGAAGTTGAGCGGCAGCGCGATCTCCGCGACGAGCCGGCCGATGTCGGCGTCGCGGATGTGGCGCCGGTCCTCGCGCAGGTGGGCGGTGATTCCGTCCGCGCCGGCCGCCGCCGCGATCGCCGCCGCCCGCAGCGGGTCGGGATGGGGACCGCCGCGCGCGTTCCGCACCGTGGCGACGTGGTCGATGTTGATGCCGAGGCGCAGCCGGCTCCCCGTCCCCGCCATCACGCCCTCGCCCGCTCGACCGAGTTGACCGACGAGTTGGTGCGCAAGGCGGCGATGATGTTGGTCAGATGCTTCACGTCCTGCACCTCGATGTCGATCAGGATCTCGAAGAAGTCCGTCGAGCGGCTGGTGATCTTCAGGTTCGAGATGTTGCCCTGGTTCTTGCCGATGATGGTCGTCAGGTTGCCCATGCTGCCCGGCTCGTTGAGCAGGATGACATGGATGCGGCCGACATGGTTGGCCGTCTCGGCGCTGCTGCCGTCCCAGCTGACGTCGACCCAGCGCTCCGGCGCGTCGGCGAAGCTCTCCAGGGTCTCGCAGTCGATGGTGTGGATGGTGACGCCCTTGCCGGTGGTGACGATCCCGACGATGCGGTCGCCCGGCAGCGGATGGCAGCACCCGGCATAGTGGACGGCCATCCCCGGGATGAGGCCGCGGATCGGGATGCCGCCCTCGCCCCTGGCCGGCTTGGCGCGGCCGCGGCGCAGCGGCACGACCTTGTCGCGCTGCTCGACCGCCTGGGGATGGACCGCCAGCACCACCTCGCGGGCCGAGTTCAGGCCTTCGCCGACCGCGGCGTAGAGGTCGTCGAGCGTCGCCAGATTGAAGTTGCGCAGCACTCCCTCGATGAGGCGCTCCTGGACCTCGTGCCCCTCGGCCTTGAAGGCGCGCTGGATCAGCGAGCGCCCCATCTCGACATACTGGTCGCGCTGCTGGGTGCGGATGAAGCGCCGGATGCGCGCCCGGGCCTTGCCGGTGACGACGAACCGCTCCCAGACCGGCGACGGCGTCTGCGCCTTGGAGGTGATGATCTCGACCTGGTCGCCGTTCTGCAGCTGCGTCCGCAGCGGCATGATGCGGCCGTTGATCTTGGTGCCGACGCAATGGTCGCCGACCGCGGAATGGACGGCGTAGGCGAAATCGACCGGCGTCGCCCCGCGCGGCATCGCGAACAGGTCGCCCTTGGGCGTGAAGCAGAACACTTGGTCCTGGAACATCTCGAGCTTGGTGTGCTCGAGGAACTCCTCCGGGTTGGAGGCGTGCTCGAGGATGTCGAGCAGTTCGCGCAGCCAGCGGTACTGCGGCCCCTCGGTGCTGCCGCTGCCCTGCTTGTAGCGCCAGTGCGCGGCGACGCCGAGTTCGTTGACCTCGTGCATCTCGCCGGTGCGGATCTGCACCTCGATGCGCTGGCGCTCGGGTCCGATGACGCCGGTGTGCAGCGAGCGATAGCCGTTCGGCTTGGGCGTCGACAGGTAGTCCTTGAACCGGCCCGGGACCACCGGATAGCGGCTGTGGATCACCCCCAGCGCGTGATAGCAGTCCTCGACCGTGCCGACGACGGCGCGGAAGGCCATGATGTCCGCCAGTTGCTCGAAGCCGACATTCTTGCGCTGCATCTTGCGCCAGATCGAATAGGCGGACTTCTCCCGCCCGGAGATCTCGGCCGCGATGCCGTTCTCGGCCAGGAGCTGCTCGAGCTCGCTCGTCACCCGTGCCACCAGCCCGCCACCCTGGTCGCGCAGGAAGGAGAGGCGCTGGATGATCGACTGCCGGGCGTCGGGATGCAGTTCGGCGAAGGCGAGATCCTCGAGCTCGTCCTTCATCTCGTGCATGCCGATGCGTTCGGCGAGTGGCGCGTAGATCTCCATCGTCTCGCGCGCGATGCGCCGCCGGCTGTCGGCCGACTTCTTGAAATGCAGCGTCCGCATGTTGTGCAGCCGGTCGGCCAGCTTCACGAGCAGGACGCGGATGTCCTCGGACATGGCGAGGACGAGCTTGCGGAAATTCTCCGCCTGCTTGGTCTGGTCGGACTGCAGTTCCAGCCGCGACAGCTTGGTGACGCCGTCGACGAGGCGAGCGATGTCGCGCCCGAACAGGGCCTCGATCTGCTCCAGCGTCGCCACCGTGTCCTCGACCGTGTCGTGCAGGAGCCCGGTCACGATCGAGGCGGCGTCGAGCTTCATCGCCGCCAGGATGCCGGCGACCTCGACGGGGTGGGAAAAGTAGGGGTCGCCGCTGGCGCGCTTCTGCGACCCGTGCGCCTGCACGGCGAAGACGTAGGCGCGGTTGATCGCGTTCTCGTCGGCCCCCGGGTCGTACGCCTTGACGCGCTCGACGAGCTCGAACTGGCGCATCATCGCCGGCCCGCCCGGGAAACTTACGGCGAGGGTGTCAGATGGAAGTAATGCGAGCGCCTGTCCCGGGGCTATTCTTCCTCCGCAGCCGCGACTTCGACTGCGTCCTCGACCTCGAGGCCGGCGTCGGCGACCTCGGCCTCGGCGCTCCGCGACTGGATCGCCTCGGTCCACACCTGATCCGTGACGGACATCTCCTTGTCCTCCTCGGGCTCGTCGTTCTCGACGTGCCGCTGGAGACCGCGGATCAGCGACTCCTGCAAGGTGGCGAGCGAGATCGTCGCATCGGCGATCTCGCGCAGCGCGACCACGGGATTCTTGTCGTTGTCGCGGTCGATGGTGAGCGGCGCGCCGGCCGCCACTTCGCGGGCGCGCTGGCCCGCCATCATCACGAGGTCGAACCGGTTCGGAACCCGCAGGACACAATCTTCGACGGTGACGCGTGCCATGGGCGACCCGCTCCTTGAACGACAGTTTGAGAGAATAGCCTTTCAACCTAGTCGCCGCGGCGCCGAACATCAAGGATCATGGGCGCCGGCGACGATCGGGGTGGCCCCGGGCACCAGCCGTTCGACGACGGGACGGCACGGCAGTGCGGCCAGCAGGTCCGCCACGCCGCGCCCGTCCACCGGATGCCGCCATGTGGGCGCGACCTCGGCCAGCGGCGCCAGCACGAAGCGCCGCTCGGCCATGCGCGGATGCGGCAGGATCGGACCCGGCGGCCCGCTGCGGACGATGCCGTGCCAGTCGAGCAGGTCGAGATCGAGGGTGCGGGCCGCCCAATGCCGCTCGCGGGTGCGGCCGAAGGCCGCCTCGATGCGGTGGAGCGCGGCCAGCAGCGCCTCCGGGCCGAGGCCGCTCGCCGCCGCGACCACCCCGTTCACGAACCAGGGCTGGCGCTCGGCGCCGACCGGCTCCGTGCGGTACCAGGAGGACCGCCGGACGACGCGGATGCCGGCGGCGGCGAGGCGCGCAAACGCCGCCTCGCAGGTCGCAAGCGGCGGCCGGCCGTCGGGCCCGGGAAGGTTGGCGCCGAGCGCGATGTAGATCCCGGCCGCCGCCTGCCGCCGCATCATCGCAGGAACTCCTTGCAATGCCGATCCAGTCTGCCAATTCTCCGGCCGCGTCGGCGCCCGTCCGGTTGCGGTGGCGCTGGAAACATTCGAGGAATATCTCCGCCGGTTGTGCGGAACTATTGTCCTTCAGGAGACATTTTCATGCATTTCTATCCCGAAGATCGCATCGCGGTCTTCATCGACGGGGCGAATTTCTACGGTGCGGCGCGCGCGCTCGGGTTCGACATCGACTATCGCCGGATGCACGAACTGTTCACCAAGAAGGCCCGCCTCCTCCGCATCGCCTACTACACGACCTTCACCGACGACCAGGACTATTCGCCGCTGCGGCCGCTGATCGACTGGCTGGACTACAACGGCTTCATGCTGGTGACCAAGCCCGCCAAGGAGTTCACCGACGCCACCGGGCGCCGGCGCTTCAAGGGCAGCATGGACGTCGAGATCGCCGTCGACATGCTGGAGGTCGCGGGCCGCGTCGACCATGTCGTCCTGATGTCGGGCGACGGGGACCTGCGGGCGGCCGTCGAGGCGGTGCAGCGCAAGGGCGTCCGCGTCACCGTCGTCAGCACGCTCCGCTCGCAGCCGCCGATGATCGCCGACGAACTGCGCCGCCAGGCGGATTCCTTCGTCGACCTCCAGGATCTGGCGCCGCTGGTGCAGCGCAGCCAGGCCGCGCGCGACGAGGCACTGCCGGCCCGCTACACGGCCGCCTCGACGCAAGACGAAGCGTGAGCGCCGCGGCGGCGCCGGTGGAGCCGAGCCGCGACTGCCCGCTCTGCCCCCGGCTCGCGGAGTTCCGGGCGCGGTGGCGGGCGGCCCAGCCCGACTGGCACAATGCGCCCGTGCCCTCCTTCGGCGCGGCCGGCGGGCGCCTCCTGGTGGTCGGCCTGGCGCCCGGACTGCGCGGCGCCAACCGCACCGGCCGCCCATTCACCGGCGACTGGGCCGGCGACCTGCTCTACCCGACCCTGGTCCGCCACGGGCTCGCGGCCGGCACGTTCGGCGCCCGGCCCGACGACGGCCTCGCCCTCGTCGACTGCCGCATCACCAACGCCGTGCGCTGCGTCCCGCCCGAGAACAAGCCGACCCCGGCCGAGGTGAAGGCGTGCCGCTCCTTCCTCGCCGGCGAGATCGCCGCCATCGCGCCCGGCGGCGGCATGCTGGCGCTCGGCCGCATCGCCCACGACGCGATCCTCGGCACGCTCGCCGTCCGCAAGGCCGATCATCCGTTCGCCCATGGCCGGGTGCACGAACTGCCGGGCGGCCGCTGGCTCGCCGACAGCTACCACTCCTCGCGCTACAACACGAACACCGGCCGGCTGACGCCCGAGATGTTCGACACCGTCGTCGCCATGGTCGCGGCGCGGATCGACGCCGTACGGGAGGCGGGACGCCCGGCCCCCTGACGATCGTTCCGGTGCGGTCCCCCGGTTGACCCCTGTCCGCACGCCGACGACTATCGCGCCCCGCTCCCAGGCCGGTGATCGACATGCCCGCAGCCCCGCCCGACGCGCCGACGGCCCGCCAGCCGCTGTCGACGGTCTTCCTCGCCTTCCTCCAGCTCGGCTTCACGTCCTTCGGCGGCCCGGTCGCGCATCTCGGCTATTTTCGCGAGGCGTTCGTCCGCCGGCGGCGCTGGATCGACGATCACGCCTATGCCGACCTCGTGGCGCTGTGCCAGTTCCTGCCCGGCCCGGCGTCGAGCCAGGTCGGCATCGGCATCGGCCTCGCCAAGGCCGGGCTGCCGGGAGCGCTGGCGGCCTGGATCGGCTTCACCCTGCCGTCGGCGGTCGTACTGGCGGCCTTCGGGTACGGTGTCGTCGCCTTCCAGGACGCCATCCCGACGGGTCTGCTGCATGGCCTCAAGGTCGTCGCCGTCGCGGTGGTGGCGCAGGCGATCTGGG
>NZ_JAYSFE010000133.1:0-11995 GCF_041913585.1 Allostella sp. | reverse complement strand
TCGAAGCCGGCCAGCGTGTCGGCCGCGGCGCTGCCGTAGAGGGTGTCGCTGCCGTCGAGCAGATACCGGACATATCCGAGCACGTCGCCGTCGTCGCGGAATCCGGCGAAGGTCGCGACATCGACATCGGCCCCCGTCAGGTCGTAGACGCGGGCACTCGCGCCGTCGCTGACCGAGTATTCGGCGATCGTTCCGCCGGTCGGCTCGACGCGCCCACCACCCGCCGGATAGGTGAAGGCGCCGGTGATCGCCGAGCTGTCGCCGTCCGGTTGGAGCGCGACCACCGTCGTCGCGTTGGCGACCAGGATCACCGAACCGGCCGGCAGCGGAAGGAGCTGGTCCGAAAAGACGTCGAGCGACTGCGATGCGGCGATGAACGCCATTGTGCCTGCCTCCTGTTGCGACAGCCCCCCACGCGGCGGCCGGCCTCCGCCGGCCGGCCTCCGATGTCCGAAACTAGACTCGGGCGCCCCCGGACCGCAACCGCCGATGGCGGCGGCGCCAGCGCCGGTGGCTGGACAGGCGGCGGCCGCCGGACGAGTATGCGCCGCCCTTGCCGGAGATCGTCGGAACCATGAAGCTCCTGTCCTTCACCGCGAACGGTCGCGACAGCTACGGCGCCCTGGTCGGCGACGGGGTCGTCGACCTCGGCGCCCGCCTCGGCCTGCGCCTGCCGACGCTGCGGGCCCTGATCGCCGCCGGCGCCTATGGCGAGGCGGCGGCCCTGGTGGCCAAGGGCAAGGCCGACCACGCGCTCGCCGACATCCGCTTCCGGCCGGTCATCCCCGATCCCGGGAAGATCGTCTGCATCGGCCTCAACTACCGCGACCATGTCGCCGAGGGCGGCCGCGACGTGACCGAGAAGCCGGTGATCTTCGCCCGCTTCGCCGACAGCCAGATCGGCCATGGCGAGCCGATGGTCCGCCCGCGCGTCTCCGACAAGCTCGACTACGAGGGCGAGCTCGCGATCGTCATCGGCCGCCCCGGGCGGCATATCGTCGAGCGGGATGCGCTCGCCCACGTCGCCGGATATGCCTGCTACAACGACGGTTCCGTCCGCGACTGGCAACGGCACACGCACCAGTTCACGCCCGGCAAGAACTTCGCCGGCACCGGCGCCTTCGGTCCGTGGCTGGTGACGGCCGACGAGATTCCGGACCCGACGCGCCTGCGCCTGACGACGCGCCTCAACGGCGGGGTGCGGCAGGACACGACCACGGACATGATGATCTTCTCGATCCCGGAGCAGATCGCCTACATTTCGACCTTCACGCCACTGGCGCCGGGCGACGTCATCGTCACCGGCACCCCGGGGGGCGTCGGCTCGCGCCGCAACCCGCCCGAGTACATGCGGGCCGGCGACGTGATCGAGGTCGAGATCTCCGGCGTCGGGCTGCTGCGCAATCCGGTGGTCGACGAGTGACGGGCCGCCCGGCCCCCCGCGGAGCAGAACAGGACGAGGAGGCAACATGGCGGACCTGAGCGGACCGACGACGGTCAACGGCGGCATCATCTTCGGGGCTTTCGTCGAAGACGACATCCTGACCGGTTCGGACGTCGCGGATTCGATCCGCGGCGGCGCCGGCGACGACACGATCTTCGGGCGCGGCGGCAACGATCAGCTCTTCGGCGACAATCACGACGACTGGCTGAACGGCAATACCGGCGAGGACCTGCTGCGCGGCGACAACGGCGACGACTCGCTGCTGGGCGGCCAGGGCCAGGACTATGTCTATGGCGACTTCGGCGCCGACTGGCTGAACGGCAATCTCGGCAACGACAACGTCTTCGGCGCCGCGGGCAACGATACCGCCCATGGCGGCCAGGGCATGGATTTCCTCTTCACCGGATCGGACGACGACTTCCTGGCCGGCGACCGCGACAACGACACGCTGCAAGGCGGCGTCGGGGCCGACCGCTTCTTCTTCGGCGAGGCGTGCGGGATCGACCGGATCGACGACTTCCTGCCCGGCACCGACCGCATCCTGGTCGACCTCGAGGAAGGGGCGATCAACGGCACGGCCATCGCCTCGATCGAGGACCTGATCGCGCACATCGTCGACACCGACCAGGGCGCCTTCGTGCCCCTCGGCACGAGCGGCGAAGGCGTCTATCTCGTCGGCATCACCCGGGCGCAGCTGACCGCGGGCGACTTCGAGCTCGTGTAGCGCCGCGGGCCGGGCGCGTCGCGACGACGTTCGACCGGCCCGCCGACCCTATTCCGCCGGGGCCGGCTGCAGGCCGGCCTCCGGTCGCGGGCCCTCCGCGCGCACCCGGAAGGCGAGCGCGTAGAGCGCCGGCAGGAAGAAGAGGGTGAGCAGGGTGGCGACGATCAGCCCACCCATGATGGTGACCGCCATCGGTCCCCAGAAGACGCTCTGCGACAGCGGGATCATGGCGAGGATCGCCGCCAGCGCGGTCAGCACCACCGGCCGCGAGCGGCGGACGGTGGCGTCGATGATCGCGCGGTGCCGGCCGTGGCCGGCGGCGACGTCGTGCTCGATCTGGTCGACCAGGATGACCGAGTTGCGCATGATCATGCCGGAGAGCGCGAGCAGGCCGAGCAGGGCCACGAAGCCGAACGGACGTCCGGTCGCCAGCAGCATCCCGGCGGCGCCGATGATGCCGAGCGGGGCGGTCGAAATGACCAGCGCGAGGCGCCCGAAGCTCTGGAGCTGGATCATCAGCAGGGTCAGCATGACGAGCAGCGTCACCGGTAGGACGGCGGCGATCGATGCGTTCGCCTTGGCGCTTTCCTCGGCCGAGCCGCCGGTCTCGATGCGGTAGCCGGGGGGGAGGGTGGCGGCGATCGCCGCCATCCGCGGCTGCAGCGCCCGGGTGACGTCCGGCGGCTGCACCCCGTCGACGACGTCGCCGCGCACCGTCATGACGATGTCGCGGTTGCGCCGCCACAGGATCGGCTCCTCGAACCCGTACTCGACGCGCGCGACCTGGTTGAGCGGCACCGGCACGCCGCCGCGGGTGGCGACCGTCAGTTCCGGCAGCCGATCGAGGGACAGGCGCTCCTCGGGGACGGCGCGGGCGACGACGTCGACCAGTTCGATGCCGCGGCGCTGCTGGGTCACGGTGTAGCCGTCGAGCAGGGTCGCCAGGGTCTGCCCGATCTCCTGCGGGGTCAGGCCCAGCGCCCGGGCACGGTCCTGGTCGACGGCGAGGCGGATGCGCTTCGCCTGTTCGCCCCAGTTCGGATGCGGGTCGACGACGCGCGGGTCCTGCTGCATCGCGGTGCGGACCCTGGTCGCGATCTCCCGGACCTTCGCGGCGTCCGGTCCGGCGACCCGGAACTGCACGGGAAAGCCGACCGGCGGACCGAAGACGAAGCGATCGACGCGCACCCGCGCCTGCGACAGGGCGCCGCCGGCGATCGCCCGGTCGAGCCGCGCCTTGATGCGCTCGCGCGCCTCGGTGTCGCGGGCGAGGATGACGATCTGCGAGAAGTTGGGGTTCGGCAGCGCCGGGTTGAGCCCGAGCCAGAAGCGCGGCGAGCCCTGGCCGACATAGGTCGTGTAGGTGACGATGTCGGGATCGCCGACCAGCATCTTCTCGGCCGCCTCGGCGGTGGCGAGGCTGGCGCCGATGGCGGTGCCCTCGGGCATCCGCATCTCGAGGAACAGTTCCGGCCGCGTCGAGGTCGGGAAGAACTGCTGCTGCACCATGCCGAAGGCCCAGATCGAGACGCCGAGCATGGCGATCGTCAGGCCGACGACGGCGACGCGCCAGCGCACGCAGGCGGCGACCACGGCACGGAGTGCGCGGTAGATCCGCGTGTCGTAGATGGCGTCGGGGTCGCCGTGCCGCGCCCGCTTGGAAAAGTCGGGCAGCAGCTTGAAGCCGAGATAGGGGGTGAAGACCACCGCCACCAGCCACGACACGACGAGCGCCAGCCCGACCACCCAGAAGATGCCGCCGGCATACTCGCCGGACGACGAGCGGGCGAAGCCGACCGGCAGGAACCCCGCCGCCGTGACCAGGGTCCCCGTCAGCATCGGAAACGCCGTCGAGGTCCAGGCGTAGCTGGCCGCCGCCGTGCGCTCCCAGCCCTGCTCCATCTTCACCACCATCATCTCGATGGCGATGATGGCGTCGTCGACCAGGAGCCCGAGCGCGATGATGAGGGCGCCCAGCGTGATCCGGTGCAGCGGCACCCCGGCGGCGTACATGACGAGGAAGACGATCGCCAGCACCAGCGGCACCGACAGGGCGACGACGATCCCGGTGCGGAACCCGAGCGACAGCAGGCTGACGATCATGACGATCGCCAGCGCCTCGGCGAAGACCTTGACGAATTCGGCGATCGATTCCCCGACCACCTTCGGCTGGTCGGCGATCTGCGTCAGTTCGATGCCGACCGGCAGCTCGGCGCGGATCGCTTCCATCGTCCGCCCGAGGTTGCGACCGAGCTCCAGGATGTCGGTGCCCTCGGCCATGGCGGCGCCGATGCCGATCGCCGGGCGGCCCTCCTGCCGGACCAGGAAGCGCGGCGGGTCCTGGTAGCCGGCGGAGACCGTGGCGATGTCGCCGAGCCGGAAGACGCGGCCGCCGGACGCCACCGGCACCGCGGCGATCGCGGCGGTGCCGCCGAGCGCGCCCTCGACGCGGACATTGACGCGGTCCGCGTCGGTGTCGACCCCGCCCGCCGGCACGACGGCGTTCTGGCGGGCGACGCTGTCGAAGATCTGCTGCGGCGTGATGCCCAGCGTTGCCAGCCGGGCGTGGCTGAACTCGATGTGGATGCGCTCCGGCTGGGCGCCGATGATGTCGACCTTGGTGATGCCGGGGACGCGCAGGACGGCCTGGCGGATGTCCTCGGCCCGGTTCTTCAGCTCGGCCATGGACAGCCCGTCGGCCGCCAGCATGTAGAGCACCGAGTAGACGTCGCCGTACTCGTCGTTGAACCAGGGGCCGTTGACCCCCGCCGGCAGTTCGCCGCGGATGTCGCCGACCTTCTTGCGCACCTGGTACCAGAGGTCGCCGACCTGGCCGGGCGGCGTCGTGTCCCGGAGAACGAGCTGGACCACGGCCGAACCCGGCCGCGTGTAGGTCTCGACCCGGTCGAGATGGGGCAGCTCCTGCAGCTTCTTCTCGATGCGGTCGGCGACCTGGGTGCGCATCTCGTCGGCGGTGGCGCCCGGCCAGTCGGCCGAGACGATCATCACCTTGATGGTGAAGCTCGGGTCCTCGGCGCGTCCGAGCTTCAGGTAGGCGTAGACGCCTCCGGCGGCGACGACCAGCATGAGGTAGAGGACCAGCGCCCGGTGGGCGATCGCCCAGGCCGACAGGTTGAAGCCGCGCATGGCACCGGGCTCCGAAGCGGAAGCGGGCAGGGACGGGTCAGCGCAGCGGCAGGGGGCGGACCTTGCGGCCGGCCTCCAGCTTCTGCACGCCCAGCGTCACGATCGTCTCCCCGTCGCTCAGGCCGTCGGTGACGGCGGCGGTGCGGCTGCCGAAGGTGGCGACCGTGACCGGCCGCTCCAGCAGCGTCTCGGTCCTGGGGTCGACGACATAGACATGCGGGCCGGCGCCGCGGTTGACGATCGCCGACAGCGGCACCTGGGCCGCGGCCACCTGCTCCTGCCGGGTCAGGGTGACGGTCGCGGTCATGCCGAAGGCGGCTTCGGGCCCGGCCTCCTCGATCCGGAAGCGGGCGGCATAGGTGCGCGTCGCCGGGTCGGCCTGGGGCGACAGCTCGCGCAGGCTGGCGCGATAGGGGCGCACGTCCTGCGACCACAGGCGCACCACCGCGCTCGCGGCCGGAGCGTCGGCGAGCCAGGTCTCCGGCAGCGCCACCAGGGCTTCGCGCTCGATGGTCTGGGCGACCCGGACCACGGCCTGGCCGATCGCCACCACCTGGCCCGCCTCGACCGGCGCCGCCGTGACGACGCCGTCGGCGCTCGCCCGCAATTCGCCGTATTCGAGCTGGTTGCGGGCCAGTTCGAGCGACCGCCGCGCGCGCTTGGCGCGCCCTTCCGCCTCGTCGCGGGCCGCCTTCTTGCGGTCGTAGTCGGCGGCTGCGGCGAAGCCGCTGCTGCGCAGGCCGGCATAGCGGCGCTCGTCCGCCGCCGCCTGGGCGAGGCTGGAGGTGGCCGCCGCCAGTTCGGCCTCCGTGCTCTCGACCTGCAGGCGCAGGTCGGTCGTGTCGAGGCGGGCGACGAGGTCGCCCTTGCGCACCGGGTCGCCGACATTCACCGGCCGCTCGACGACCTTGCCGGCGACGCGGAAGCCGAGATCCGTCTCGTAGCGGGGCTGGACCACGCCGACGAAGGTGCGGGCGGTCTCGCTCGGCTGGAAGGTGACGCGGTCGACCTGGACGCGCGGCGGCGTCGGCTCGCGGGCGACGGCCTCGTCACGCTTGCAGGCGGCGATGCCGCCGGCGACGGCAACGAGGGCCAGCGCGGCGGCGGTGCGGAGGAGGATCTGACGCTGCATCGGATGGTTCCTTTCCGATCGATCGCCTAACGATTGAGCATTGACGAATCTGCTAATTCGTCACAATGCGGACAAAAAAATCAGCGCAGCGCCCGGCACAGGAAGCGCACGGTCGCCTGCGCCTCGCCTTCCAGGTCGTCGTCGACATGCTGCTGGATGATGAGCGGGTGGCAGAAGCGGGTGAAGCAGCCGAAGACGACGCGTGCCGTCTGCTGCGGGTCGACATCCCCGACCTCGCCGGTCTCGATCCCGGAGCGGACCACCGCCTCGATCAGCCCGGCCAGCGCCCGCTTGTGCTCCTCGATCGAATCCCAGCTGTGCTCCATCGCCACCAGGACGATGTCGTGGAGCCGCCGCTCGTTCAGGAAATTGGCCTTGTGGTAGCGGATGATCGACAGCACGAAGCGCTCCAGCCGGTCGGCCACCGGGGCCTTGGCGAACGCGATCTGGGTCAGTTCGGCGTGGATGTGCGCCAGATGCTGCTGGCAGATCGCCTCGACCAGGGCGTTCTTGGAGGCGAAGAACCGGTAGACGTTGGCCGGCGACATGCCGAGTTCGGCGGCGATGTCGGCGACCGCGGTCTTGGCGAAGCCGAGGCGGCGGAACAGCTCCTCGGACTTCTCGAGGATGCGGCTGCGGGTCTCGTCGGCGCTGGCGCGGGGGCGGTGGAGAAGGGCCATGGTCCGGTGGATTTCGATGAATGACGAAATCCGTAATTCATCATTCGTCAGAACGCAAGCGGGAATCCGCGCCGCCGCGGCAATCTCGGGCTCGACGGCCGCCGCCCGCCGCCGCACCCTGGGCCGATGGCGACGCAAGCGAATCAATGGTCGGGCCGGATCGGCTTCCTCATGGCCTCGATCGGCTCGGCGGTCGGCCTCGGGTCGATCTGGAAGTTCCCCTACGAGGTCGGTGAGAACGGCGGCGGGGCCTTCCTCGCCTTCTATCTCCTCGGCATGGTGCTGGTGGTGGTGCCGCTGCTGCTGGCGGAATTCGCGATGGGCCGCCGCGGCGGCGGCGACGTGCTGACCAGCATCGCCGTCTGCGCCGAGGCCGCCGGCCGCTCGCCCGCCTGGCGCTGGGGCGGGGCGATCGCCATTCTCGGCGGCTTCCTTATCCTCACCTACTACGCCGTGATCGCCGGCATGACCCTGGACTATGCACTGGCGGCGGCGGCCGGCCGCTTCACCGGCATCGACGCCGCAGGGGCGCGGGCCGGCTTCGAGGCGCTCGCGGCCGACCCCTGGCGGCTCGCCCTGTGGCAGGCCCTGTTCCTGGGGCTCACCGTCGCGATCGTGGCGCGCGGCATCGGCGGCGGCATCGAGCGGGCCTGCACCTGGCTGATGCCGGTCCTCGTCCTCCTGGTGGTGCTGCTGGTCGTCCACGGCGCCGCCGGGGACGGGTTTGCGGCGGCGGCGCGCTTCCTCTTCGAGCCGCGGCCGGGCGCCATCACGGCGCGCACCGCAATCGAGGCACTGGGACTGGGCTTCTTCTCGATCGGGGTGGGGCTCGGCGTGATGGTCACCTACGCGGCCTATGCGGGCGCCGACATCCGGCTCGGCTCGGCCGCCGCGGTCGTCATCCTCGGCGACACCGCGCTCTCGGTGCTGGCCGGTCTTGCCGTCTTCCCGCTGGTCTTTGCCCATGGGCTCGACCCGGCGGGGGGCGCCAGCCTCGTGTTCGTCACGCTGCCGATCGCCTTCGGCGGCATCGCCGGCGGCGCCGTCCTCGGATTCCTCTTCTTCGTCCTGCTGGCGGTCGCCGCGCTCGCTTCCGCCATGTCGCTCCTGGAACTGCTGGTGGCGCCGCTCGTCCAGCGCGCCGGCTGGGGACGCGGGCCGGCGGCACTCGTCTCGGGCCTCGCGGTCTTCCTCGGCGGGATCCCGACCGTCCTCTCCTTCAACCGCTGGCAGGACGTGCGGCCGCTGGCCTACCTCGCCGGCTGGGAGGACGCGGACATCTTCGAGACGGTGGACATCGCTGCCTCCAATCTCCTGCTGCCGGCGGCCGGCATCGCCTTCGCGCTGTTCGTCGGCTTCGTCATGGGGCCGGCGGCGGTGGCGACGGCGCTCGGCCTGTCGGAGCGCCGGGCCGGCTGGCTCGCGGCCGCGCTGCGCTGGGTGGTCCCGCCGGCCATCGCCGCCTTCGTGATCGTGGGATTCGCCTGAGCCGCGTCGCCAATTCCGGTTTGACCGCGCCTCCTCCTTCCCGCACCATCCCGGGCGATACGAAAGAGGCGCGCGCCGCCGGCCGCACAGGCCGGCGGGGACGACGACCTCGCCCAACGACCCGTAGGGAGGGGACATCCATGAACCGCATCGTTGCGGCGGCCGTCCCGGCCGCGCTCGCCACGCTCATCGCCGCACCGGCGCTCGCTGCCGTCGACGGTCCCAAGGTCGCCTGGGATCTCTCGGTCTGGGGCCCGCCGCGCGCCTTCACCGCCGGCATCGAGGCCCTGTCCAAGCACGTCGCCGGCGAGACCGGCGGCAAGTTCACGATCAAGATCCACTATGGCGACGCGCTCTCGAAGGGGCCGGACAACCTCGACAACATCAAGCTCGGCGCCTTCGAGATGGCGCAGATCTGCACCGGCTACCATCCGGGCAAGAACCCGGCGATCACCGTGCTCGACCTGCCGGGCCTGCCGCTCGTCGACCCCGACATCCATGCCCGCGTCCACGACATCGTCTACAAGCACCCCGCCATCGTCGCCGAGTTCAAGCGCTGGAACGCGGTGCTGCTGATGTCGGTGCTGCAGCCGCAGTCCGAACTGATGGGCACCGGCGAGCCGCCGGTGAAGGTCGAGATGTTCAAGGGCATGCGGGTGCGCGCCCTGGGCGGCACCGGCGACGCGCTGCGCAACCTCGGCGCCGTGCCGACCTCGGTGCCCGCGCCCGAGGTCTACAACTCACTGGAGCGCGGCGTCTTCCGGGCGGCGGCCTTCCCCTACACCTACGCCTTCGCGGCCTACAAGATCGAGGAGATCGCGAAGTGGTACACGACCAACCTCGGTCCCGGCGCCAACAACTGCCCGACCATCGTCAATGAGCAGGCGCTGAACAAGCTGCCGCCGCAGTACCGGGCGCTGATCGACTCCGGCCGGCCGATCGCCTACGAGGCCCTGAAGAAGGCCCAGAAGGAGACGGACGAGAAGAACCTCGCGGCGTGGCAGAAGCGCGGATTGACCGCGATCAAGTATGACGAGACGGAACTGGCGAAGTTCCGCGACCTCGGTGCGCGCCCGGTGTGGGACGCCTGGGTGAAGGAGATGTCGGCCAAGAACATCCCCGCCAAGGAACTGCTCGACCTCGTCGTCGCCGAGGCCGACAAGGCGAAGAAGGCGCTCGGCCGCTAGGCGGGCGGAACCGGAACACGGGGCCCGAGCGCGATGATCGCCCCCGGGCGGCCGCTCGGTCCGGGGGCGGGCGCGCTCGCGCTCGCCGACCGGGCGCTGATGAGGATCGAACTGGCGACGGCCATCGTCGCCGGGCTCATCATCTTCTTCGTGATGTGGGTCGGGGTCGCCGAGATCCTGCTGCGCAAGGGCTTCAACGCCCCGCTCTACGGTCAGCTCGATCTCATCGAGCAGACGATGGCGCTCTACGCGATCCTGCCGATTTCCTACTGCTGGCGGCTCGCGGGCCACATCCGCGTCGACCTGCTGGTCGACCGGTTCCGCGGCCGCGGGCGATGGGTGGTCGAGGCGCTGACGAGCCTGGCCGCCCTCGCCCTGGTCACGGCCCTGTGGCCGGGCGTGCTCCACTTCTTCGACAACGCGCTGGAGATCGGCGATTCGACGATGAACACGCGCTGGCCGACCTGGCCGTCCAAGGCCGTGCCGGTGGTGGCGTTCTCGATCCTGTGGCTCCGCCTGCTGCTCGAACTGGCGGGCTTCGCGCGCCTCGTCGCCCATCCCGAGGCGACGCCGATCGCCGTGCCCGCGCATCCCGACCCGGTGCGCGAGGCGGTGGGGGACGCCGCCCCGGATTCCGGGCACCGGTAGGGGGCGGCGATGGAACCCGTCCAGTACGGCGTCCTCGGCATGATCGCGCTCGCGGTCATGATCGTCCTCGGCGTCCGCATCTTCGTCGCCGCCGGCATCGTCGGCTTCTGCGGCCTGTGGGCGCTCCGGGGCTTCGACAAGGCGGTCGGCATCTCCGGCCACATTCCCTATTCCGACACCACCAACTACGCCCTGTCGGTGCTGCCGCTCTTCATCCTGATCGGGCACCTGGCGCATCACGCCGGCATCGTCCAGGGCGCCTACCGCTGCGCACGGGCCTGGCTCGGCTGGCTGCCCGGCGGCCTCGGCATCGCCACCATCTTCGCCGCGGCCGGCTTTGCCGCGGTCTCGGGCGCGAGCACGGCGACCGCCGCGGTGTTCTCCCGGATCGCCCTGCCGGAGCTGCTCAAGGCGCGCTACCACCCCAGCATCGCCTCGGCCCTGGTGGCGGCCGGCGGCACGCTCGCCTCGCTCATCCCGCCGTCGGCGATCATGGTCGTCTACGGCATCATCACCGAGACCTCGATCGGCGGGCTGCTGCTGGCCGGGTTCATCCCCGGGATCATCTCGGCGGCGGTCTATGCCTCCGCGGTCTTCCTCCGCTTCGTCCTCAATCCGGGGCTGGGGGAGGCGACGCCGGATCCCGGCTGGAAGGAGCGGATCGAGACCCTGCCGGAGATCGCGCCGATCGTCTTCGTCATCGGTGCGGTGCTGGGCGGGATGTATACCGGCTGGGCGACTCCGACCGAGGTCGGCGCGCTCGGCGCCTTCATCATCTTCGTCATGGCGCTCGCCCGCCGCACGCTCTCCGGCCGCGGCCTGCTCGACTCGCTGGTCGAGACGGCGAAGCTCTCGGTGATGATCTTCTCGATCATCTGGGGCGTGCTCATCTTCGTCCGCTTCCTCGCCTTCGCCGGGGTCTCGTCGGCCTTCGCCGGCTGGATCCAGGCGCTCGGCGTCTCGCCCTACCTCGTGCTCTTCTGCGTCCTCGTCCTCTACATCGTGCTCGGCATGTTCATGGACGGCATCGGCATGCTGCTGCTGACGCTGCCGGTGATCTCGCCGGTCATGAACAGCCTGGGCTTCGACCCGATCTGGTTCGGCATCATCGTCGTCAAGATGGTCGAGATCGGGCTCTTGACGCCGCCCGTCGGCCTCAACTGCTACGTCGTCGCCGGGGTGCGGCCGGACATACCGTTGCAGCAGATCTTCCGCGGCGTCTGGCCGTTCGTCATCGCCGACCTCGCCTGCGTTGGCCTGTTCATCGCGTTTCCGGGTATCGTCACCTTCCTTCCGCGCCTCGTCATGGCCGGCTGAGCATCCTGGGGAGCCTCCACCGATGACCGTGATCCTCGGCAGCGGCGAGCACCGCTACCGCGTCAATGCCGACTGGGCGAAGCTGCCCGACGGGTGGTCCTTCACCGACGTCGCCGGCGTCGCCGTCGACGGCGACCTCCGGGTGTACCTCTTCAATCGCGGCGAGCACCCCATGGTGGTGTTAGTTCGCCAGGGCCACCTCCAGCGCGGCAGGGGCGAGGGCGTGTG
>NZ_JAYSFE010000132.1:1316-11999 GCF_041913585.1 Allostella sp. | reverse complement strand
GGCTTGTCGAGACCCTGGGGACGATGGCGAAGAGCACCGGCGTCGGCCACGCCGCGCGCGGCGGTCTGCTGGCAGCACTCCTCGCGGACGCCGGCGTCGAGGGACCGGAAGCTCCGATCGAGGGCCCGCGCGGCTTCCTTCGCGTCATGGGGCAGGAGGCGGACGCGGCCGGCGTCGCCGCCGGCCTCGGCGAGAGCTGGGAAATCGCGCGCAACGAGTGCAAGCCCTATCCCTGCGGCGTCGTGCTGAACCCGGTCATCGACGCCTGCCTCGACCTCCGGGCGGAACGGCCGATCGCGCCGGCAGAGATCCGGGCGATCACCGTCTCGGGACATCCGCTGCTGCGCCAGCGCGCCGACCGCCCGGCGGTCACCAGCGGGCGCGAGGCCCAGGTCAGTGCCCAGCACGCGGTGGCGGTGGCGCTCATCGATGGCCGCGCCGGCGTCGCGGAGTTCGCCGACCAGCGCGTCCGGGCGGCCGACGTGCTCGATCTCCGGGCGCGCGTCGCGGTCGCCGAGGAGGCGGGCGTCCCTGTCGAAGCGGCCCGGCTCGAGATCGTCCTGGCGTCGGGCGAGGTCGTGCGCCGCTTCGTGCCGGCGGCGCGCGGCAGCGCCGCGCGGCCGCTCTCGGACCGCGAGCTGGAGGCGAAGTTCCGGGCTCTGGCCGCCCACGGCTGCCCCGGCTTCGATCCCGAGCCGCTGCTCGCCGCCCTGTGGTCGCTGGAGGCCGCACCCGACGCCGCCGCCGTGATCCGGCTCGCCCGGCACGGGTAGACGACCGCCGGCGGGCGAAGGAGGGCACCCCCGGCCGGCGAATCCCGTTACCCTTCGGCCATGATCGTCATTCGCGCCCTCGTCGCGGCCGTCGTGCTCGCCGGGGCGGCGCCCGTCCGTGCCGACGAGCCGCCGCAGGGCATCCACGCCTTCGTCGCCGCCTATCCCGAGCATCTGCTGCGGGTCGAAGGCGGGTACCTGTGGTGGCGGGACGGCACGCGGATGCCGCTCGCCGCCCTCGGCCTCGGCCGCGACGGGCGGCCGGTCCGGCCGCAGGGAAAGCCCGCCGCCGATCCGCTCGTGGCGGCGACGGAGGCGATCTCGGCCGTCGACTACGAGCCGATCTACCTCAAGATCTATGGGAACTGCCGCGCCGGCGACATGGCGGATCGGCTCGCGACCGTGCGCTGGAACCGCGCCTCGCCGGACGGGCCGGTGGAGTTGAAGGCGGCCCGGGCCAATGGCGTCGCGGCCGCGCTCCAGCGCGTCTCCGATGCCCTCGACCGCGAGGCCGGCGGCGAGGCGGCCTTCCATCGCGCCACCGGGGGGACCTTCAACTGCCGCGCCATCGCCGGCACCGACCGGCTGTCGCTGCACGGCTTCGGCATCGCCATCGACGTCGCCCCGACCGAAGAGGGCTACTGGCAGACGGCCGACACGGACCGCAAGGGACGGCCGATCCGGCGCAACCACATGCCGGCCGAGGTCGTCGCCGCCTTCGAGCGCGAGGGCTTCGTCTGGGGCGGGCGGTGGAACCGCTTCGACACGTTCCATTTCGAGTACCGGCCGGAATACCGGATCGCGACCGGCGGTCCGCTGCCCGCGCGGCTGACGCGCGAGAGCTTCACTGGCTTCTTCGGCGGTCGGGTGCGCCGGCCGGTGGTGGAGCGCATGTCCTACGCGCCGCGTCCCAAGGGTGCCGCCGTCTGCCATCGCTGGGTGCGCCAGCCCGGCCCGAACTTCGGCCGTTGCCTGTCGGCGCCGGTACGTCGCGACCGGCGGTAGCGCTCACCGCGCGTGCCAGCCGCCGTCGATGGGCAGCATGGCGCCGGTGATGTCGGCGCCGGCCGGACCGCACAGGAAGACGAGGAGCGCGGCGACGTTCTCCAGCGCGACGAACCGACCCGTGGGGTGGCGCGGCAGGATGTAGTCGCGGGCCGCCTCCTCGACCGGGACGCCCTGGCCCCGGGCGATGCCGGCGACGCGGTCGAGGATGGCGGGCGAGGGCACGGTCCCGGGGCAGAGCGCGTTGCAGGTGACGCCCGTGGCCGCCGTCTCGATCGCGATCGCCCGGGTCAGGCCGACCAGGGCCGTCTTGGTGGTGACGTAGTCGACCCGGTTCTCCGCCCCGCGCTGGCCATAGATCGACGAGAGATTGACGATCCGGCCCCAGCCACGGGCCTTCATCCCCGGCAGCGCCAGCCGGGCGGCATGGAAGGCGGCCGACAGGTTGACGGCGATCGACGCGTTCCAGTCGGCGGCGGTGAAGGCCTCGATCGGCTGGAAATGGCGGATGACCGCGTTGTTGACCAGGATGTCGACGCCGCCGTGGCGGGCCGTCGCGTCGGCGACCATGCGCTCGATCTGCCCGACGTCGGCAAGATCGCAGGGGTCGAAGGCGACCCTGGCCCCGGTCTCCGCCGCCAGCGCGGCTGCCGCCGCCTCGCCCTCGCCCGCGGGGACGAGGCCGTTCAGCGTCACCGCCGCTCCCTCGCGGGCGAGCGCGCGCGCCATGGCGTGGCCGAGGCCGGCGACCGAGCCGGTGACGATCGCGCTCCGCCCGGCCAGCATCGGGGTCATCGCGGCATCTCCCGCGGCGGCACGTCGAGCCGGACGGCGATGCCGTCGAGTTCCGGCGACGGCGGCGGGTAGAGCCGCATCACCAGCGGATCGTGTCCGGGCACGACATGGTCGGGCGAGGTTGCGAGCCGGTCGAGCGTGCGGAACCCTTCCAGCATCTCGCCGACATGGTGGACGGCCGGGAAGGGAATGCCCCGGCCGCGGTTCATGTAGAGATGGGAGGCGTCGGAGGCGACGACGACCCAGCCCCGCTTCGTCCACACGCGCACCACCTGCAGCCCGCCCGTATGGCCGCCGATGCGGTGCAGCGACAGCCCGTCCGCCAGTTCGGTCGTGCCGTCGTGGAACGCGACCCGCCCGGCGAAGACGTGGCGGACGAAGGCGACCACGTCCTCGACATGGTAGGGATGGCGCAGGAAGCCATGGCACATGCAGCGGCCGGTGGCATAGGCCGCCTCGCGGTCCTGGACATGGAAAGAGGCGCGCGGGAAATCCCCCAGCGTGCCGGCATGGTCGTAGTGGAGATGGGTCAGCACCACCTCGTCGACCCGGGCGGCGTCGACGCCGAGGAGGGCCAGCGCCGCGTCCGGCCGCCGGAGCAGGGTCCGGCCGCGCGCCCTCGCCTGCTGGGTGTCGAAGCCGGTGTCGATGACGAAGAGCCGGTCCGACCGGCGGGCGACCCAGACGAAATAGTCGAGGTCGGACCCTTCCTCATGGAGATCGCCGCCGATGGCGTTGTCCGAGGCCCGGCGGGCGGTGTGGTTGGCGTAGCGGACGGCGAACAGCTCGAAGGGCTCCGGCATCGGGGGCTTCGCGGGTTGGGAAGGGGACACGATCTCAACACACAATATGATCGTCATACAATCGCATTGACGCGCCACCGGCCGCCGCCTAAGCATGGCGGACCAGCAATCTGTGCAGAAGGGTTCCGGTCATGACCACCCGTCCCGAATTCGAAGGCGAACTGTTCCAGAAGGGCCTGGCGGTCCGCCGCGAGGTCCTGGGCGCCGCCTATGTCGACAAGTCGGTGGCCGGCGCCACCGACATGACCGCCCCCCTGCAGAAGCTCGTCACCGAATGGTGCTGGGGCGAGATCTGGACCCGCCCCGGCCTCGACCGCCGCACCCGCAGCTTCCTCAACCTCGCCTTCCTGACGGCGCTCAACCGGCCGCACGAGATCCGCCTGCATGTCCGCGGCGCGCTCAACAACGGCATCACGCGGGAGGAAATCCGCGAGGTGGTGATGCAGGCCGCGATCTATTGCGGCGTGCCGGCGGCGCTCGACGCGATGAAGGTCGCGCTCGAGGTCTTCCAGGACGTGGACCAGGGCAAGTAGTCCCGGAAGGATCGTCGGACATGGGCGGGGAACTTCTCGGATTCGTCGGCGTCGGCCGCATGGGCGGGCCGATGGCGATGCGCCTCCTGGACGCCGGCTACCGGCTGGTGGTGTGCGATCCGGTGGCGGCGGCGACGGCACCCCTGGTCGCCCGCGGCGCCATCCTGGCCGATACGCCCAGGGCCGTCGCCGACCAGGCGGAGACGGTGCTGGTCAGCCTGCCGACGCCGGCCGTCGTCAAGGCCGTGGCGCTGGGTGCCGACGGGGTCGTCGCGGGCGGCGCGGTCCGGGTGATGATCGACCTGTCGACGACGGGTCCGGCGACGGCGGCCGAGGTCGCGGCCGGCCTCGCGAAGACGGGCATCGTCGCCGTCGATTCGCCGGTCAGCGGCGGCATCAAGGGGGCGGTCGCGGGCACCCTCGCGGTCATGGTGTCCTGTCCCAGGACGACCTACCAGGGCATCACCCCGGTGCTCGGCACCTTCGGCAAGCTGTTCTTCACCGGCGAGAAGCCGGGCCTCGCCCAGACGGCCAAGCTCGCCAACAACCTGATGGCGGCGGCCGCCCTCGTCGTCACGTCGGAGGCGATGGCGATGGGCGTCAAGGCCGGGCTCGACGCCCGCGTCCTGATCGACATCATCAACGTCAGCAGCGGCCGCAACAGCGCCAGCCAGGACAAGTTCCCGCGCGCCATCCTGCCCGGCACGTTCGACTTCGGTTTCGCCACCGGGCTGTCGTACAAGGACGTCCGGCTGTGCGTCGACGAGGCCGAGTCGCTGGGCGTGCCGATGGTGGTCGGCGCGGCAGTGCGCCAGATGCTGGCGGTGACCCAGGCCCGGTTCGGCGCGGAATCCGACTTCACCTGCATCGCCAAGGTGCTGGAGGAGTGGGCCGGGGTCGAGATCCGCGGCTGACCCGCGGGACGACGGAAACAGACTGCCGTAACAAAACTGTCATCTATCCGACCCGAAAGGATAATTGGCTTCTCCTACGATCCGAGGCCTCGACGAAGACCAGCCATCGTCTTCGGCGAGTTCGGATCCGCCCGGCACGACGACCGCGGGTGGCCGGCCAGCGGCAGCGCCGGCAGGACGGTCGTCGGGCCAGGGCATGCGTCGATCGGGTGGCGCTCCGGATGGGATGCGGCGGGCGCCGCATCGCCGGTCGCGGGCGCCCGACCAGACTCAATGGAGAGAGCCAGTGAGCATCATCCGCAACGCCATCGCCACGGCGAGCCTCGCGCTCGCGGTCTCGTTCGCGCCGGCCTCGGCGGCCGACATCTCGGGCGCCGGCGCCACCTTCCCCTTCCCGATCTATGCCAAGTGGGCCGACGCCTACAAGAAGGAGACCGGAATCGGTCTCAACTACCAGTCGATCGGCTCGGGCGGCGGCATCAAGCAGATCAAGGCCAAGACGGTGACGTTCGGCGCGTCCGACGCGCCGCTCTCCGGCAAGGATCTGCAGGATTCCGGCCTCGTCCAGTTCCCGATGGTCATGGGCGGCATCGTGCCGGTCGTGAACCTGGCCGGCATCAAGCCGGGTGAACTCGTCCTCGACGGCCAGACCCTGGCCCGCATCTTCCTCGGCGAGATCAAGAGCTGGGACGACGCCGCGATCCAGAAGCTCAACCCGACGGCCAAGCTGCCGAAGCAGGCGATCGCCATCGTCCACCGCTCCGACGGGTCGGGCACGACCTACAATTTCGCCTACTACCTCGCGCAGGTCAGCGCCGACTGGAAGTCGAAGGTCGGCGTCAACACCTCGCTGCAGTGGCCGACCGGCATCGGCGCCAAGGGCAACGAGGGCGTCGCCAACAACGTCGCCAACACGCGCGGCGCCATCGGCTACGTCGAGTACGCCTATGCCAAGCAGAACAAGCTGACCTTCACCCGCATGATCAACAAGGACGGCAAGCCCGTCGCGCCGGACGCCGACACCTTCCAGGCCGCCGCCGCCAGCGCCGACTGGAAGTCCCAGCCGGGCTACGGCGTCATCCTCGCCAACCAGCCGGGTGCCGATTCCTGGCCGATGACGGCGGCCACCTGGATCCTGGTGCACGCCAAGCCGCAGGATCCGGACGCGCTGCGCGCCGCCCTCAAGTTCTTCGCCTGGGCCTACGAGAAGGGCGGGAAGATGGCCGACGAGCTCGACTACGTCGCCATGCCGGCGAAGGTGGTGCAGCAGGTCGAGGAGACCTGGACGCAGGAGATCAAGGACGCCGGCGGCAAGCCGCTGTTCTCGCTGACGAACTGATCCCCCGAGGATCGTCGCGGACGGAGGGTGCCGCATTGCGGCACCCTTCCGGCCGCTTCCCCGTCCCCAGATGCAAGGTCCGCCCGTGGCCGACACCGCCCTCACCGCCACCGCCCCGAAGACCGCCGGAGCCACCGCCAGCCGCGAGGCCATCCTGCGGCGCATGCGCGGCGGTGACAGGGTCTTCCACTCGGTCACCCTCTCGGCCGCGATCATGGTGCTGGTCGTCCTCGGCGGCGGCATCGCGGCACTGATCTTCGGCGCCTGGCCGGCGATCCAGACCTTCGGCTTCGGCTTCCTCACCAGCCATGCCTGGAACCCGGTCACCGAGCAGTTCGGCGCCATCGCGCCGATCTACGGCACGGTCGTGACCGCCGCCATCGCCATGATCGTGGCGGTGCCGCTCGGCCTGATGATCGCGCTCTTCCTGACCGATCTCTGCCCGATGTGGGCGCGCCGGCCGATCGGCATCGCCATCGAACTGCTCGCGGGCATCCCCAGCATCATCTACGGCATCTGGGGTCTCTTCGTCTTCGCGCCGTTCCTCCAGGGCACGGTGCAGCCGCTGCTCATCGACCTGTTCGGCAACGTGCCGCTGCTCTCCGACCTGTTCGCCGGCCCGCCCTACGGCATCGGCGTGCTCACCGCCGGGCTGATCCTGGCGATCATGGTGCTGCCGCTCGTCACCTCGATCTCGCGCGACGTCTTCGAGACGGTTCCCCCGGTGCTGAAGGAGGCCGCCTACGGGATCGGCTGCACCACCTGGGAGGTCTTCCGCCACGTCGTCCTGCCCTACACCCGCGTCGGCGTCGTCGGCGGCGTCATGCTCGGCCTCGGCCGGGCGCTCGGCGAGACCATGGCCGTGACCTTCGTCATCGGCAACGCGCACCGGATCTCGACCTCGATCCTCGCCCCCGGCACGACCATCTCGGCGACCATCGCCAACGAGTTCACCGAGGCGGTCGGCGACATCTACACCGCCTCGCTGATCCTCCTCGCCCTCATCCTCTTCGTCATCACCTTCATCGTGCTCGCCATCTCCCGCTACCTCCTGATGCGCGTCGAGCGCCGGATCGGGTGACGCCATGAACCGCTACTATCCCGGCCGCCGCCGCCGGAACCTGCTGGCGACGGCCGCCGCCGTCGGCGCCACCGCGATCGGCCTCGGCTGGCTCGTCATCATCCTGGCGGTGCTGCTGTGGGAAGGCTTCAGCGGCCTGTCGCTCCGCGTCTTCACCGAGATGACGCCACCGCCCGGCGCCGACGGCGGCCTCCTCAACCCGATCCTGGGCAGCCTGCTGATGACCTTCCTCGGCGTGCTCTTCGGCACCCCGATCGGCATCCTCGCCGGCACCTACATGGCGGAATACGGCCGCCACGGCCGGCTCGCCAGCCTGGTGCGGTTCATCAACGACATCCTTTTGAGCGCGCCGTCCATCGTCATCGGCCTCATCGTCTACGAGATCGTGGTCTATCCGATGGGCCACTTCTCGGCCTGGGCGGGCGCCATCGCCCTCGCCATCATCGTCATCCCGGTGGTGGTGCGGACGACCGAGGACATGCTCCTCCTGGTGCCGAACCCGCTGCGCGAGGCGGCGTCGGCGCTCGGCATGCCGAGGGCCTACGTCATCCGGTTCGTCTGCTATCGCGCGGCCCGCGCCGGCATGCTGACGGGCGTGCTGCTGGCGGTCGCCCGCATCAGCGGCGAGACGGCGCCGCTCCTCTTCACGGCGCTCAACAACCAGTTCTGGAGCACGAACCTCAACGCGCCGATGGCGAGCCTTCCGGTCGTCATCTTCCAGTTCGCGCTCAGCCCCTACGAGGACTGGCAGGCCCTGGCCTGGACCGGCGCCCTCATCATCACCCTGGCGGTGCTGGCGCTCAGCATCACCGCCCGCGCGCTCACGGCTTCGGGGAAGCGGACATGAACACCCACTCGCTGACGACACCGGACGCCCTGCATGCCCCGGTCGACGTGTCGCACCTGGACGAGAAGGTCGCGGTGCGCAACCTGCAGTTCTTCTACGGGAACTCGCTCGCGCTGAAGGGCGTCAACCTGTCGCTCTACCGCAACATGGTCACGGCCTTCATCGGCCCGTCCGGCTGCGGCAAGTCGACCCTGCTGCGGGTGCTGAACCGGATGTACGACCTCTATCCCGGCCAGCGCGCGACCGGCGAGGTGCTGGTCGACGGCGAGAACATCCTGGCGCCCGGGCTCGATCCCAACCTGCTGCGCTCGCGCGTCGGCATGGTCTTCCAGAAGCCGACCCCGTTCCCGATGTCGATCTACGAGAACATCGCCTTCGGCATCCGGCTCTACGAGCGCCTGTCGCGGGCCGAGATCGACGCCCGCGTCGAATCGGCGCTGCGCCGGGTGGCGCTGTGGGACGAGGTGAAGGACAAGCTGAACAGCAACGGCCTCAGCCTGTCGGGCGGCCAGCAGCAGCGCCTGTGCATCGCCCGCACGGTCGCCGTGCAGCCGCAGGTGATCCTCCTCGACGAACCCTGCTCGGCGCTCGATCCGATCTCGACGGCGAAGATCGAGGAGCTGATCGACGAACTCAAGTCCGACTACACGATCGCCATCGTCACCCACAACCTGCAGCAGGCGGCGCGCTGCTCGGACTTCACGGCCTTCATGTATCTCGGCGAGCTGGTCGAGTTCGACCAGACCAGCGCGATGTTCACCCTGCCGCGCGACCGGCGGACGCAGGACTACATCACCGGCCGCTTCGGCTGACCCTCCCGCGGACGGGCGGCGCGCGCAGCTTCAGTGCGCCGCCTCCCAGTCGCGGCCGACGCCGGTGTCGACGACGAGCGGCACCGAGAGCTGGGCCGCCCCTTCCATCACCCGCTTGACCGCCGCGGCGGTCGCCTCGACCTCGGCCTCCGGCACCTCGAACACCAGCTCGTCGTGGACCTGCAGCAGCATGGTCGCGCCGAGCCCGGCCGATTTCAGGGCGCCCGGGATGCGGCCCATGGCGCGCTTGATGATGTCCGCGGCCGAGCCCTGCAGCGGCGCGTTGATCGCCTGCCGCTCGGCGAAGCCGCGGCGGGCGGGGTTGCTGTCCTTGATCCCGGGGACCCAGCAGCGGCGGCCGAAGATGGTGCGCACGAAGCCGTGCTCGCGCGCCTCCTGCTTGGCCCGCTCCATATAGTCCTTGATCCCGGGATAACGGGCGAAGTAGGCGGCGATGTAGGCCTGCGCCTCGCCCTGGGGAATGCCGAGCTGCTGCGCCAGGCCGAATCCGCTGATGCCGTAGATGATGCCGAAATTGATCGCCTTGGCGCGGCGGCGGACCTGCGGGTCCATGCCCGCCACCGGCACGCCGAAGACCTGGCTCGCGGTCAGCGCGTGGATGTCGATGCCCTGGCGGAAGGCCTCCTTCAGCGCCGCGATGTCGGCGACGTGGGCGGCCAGCCGCAGTTCGATCTGGGAATAGTCGGCCGACATCAGGACGTGCCCGGGCGCGGCGACGAAGGCGCGGCGGATCTTGCGCCCCTCCTCGGTGCGGACCGGGATGTTCTGCAGGTTGGGATCGGTCGAGGAGAGCCGGCCCGTCGAGGTCGAGGCGAGCGCGTAGGAGGTGTGGACGCGGCCCGTCACCGGGTTGATCTGTTCGACCAGCGCATCGGCATAGGTCGATTTCAGCTTCGCGAGCTGGCGCCAGTCGAGGACGCGCGCCGGCAGGTCGTGGCCCTGCGCGGCCAGCGTCTCGAGCACGTCCGCCCCGGTCGCATAGGCGCCGGTCTTGCCCTTCTTGCCACCGGCGAGTCCCATCTCGTCGAACAGCACCTCGCCCAGCTGCTTGGGCGAGCCGACGTTGAACGGGTGGCCGGCGAGGCGGTGGATCTCGACCTCCAGCGCCATCAGCCGCTCGGCGAAGTTGGCGCTGAGGCGCTTCAGCTCGACCGGGTCGACCCGGATGCCGGCCCGCTCCATGTCCGCGACCACCGCGACGAGCGGCCGCTCGGTCGTCTCGTAGAGCGCCACCTGGCGCTCCTGCAGGAGGCGCGGCCGCAGCAGCCGGTGCAGCCGCAAGGTGACGTCGGCGTCCTCGGCGGCATAGTCACGGGCGCGGTCGAGGGGCACGAAGTCGAAGGTGATCTGGTTCTTGCCGCTGCCGCAGACGTCGGCATAGGCGATCGTCCGGTGCTGGAGATGCAGCTCCGCCAGCTCGTCCATGCCGTGGCCGTGCAGGTGCCCGTCCAGCACGTAGGACAGCAGCATCGTGTCGTCGACCGGATCGACGCGGATGCCGTGCCGCCCGAGGACCACGGCGTCGTACTTGAGGTTGTGGCCGATCTTGAGGACGGCCGGGTCTTCCAGCAGCGGCTTCAGTCGCGCCAGCGCCGCCGCGCGATCGACCTGGACGGGCGGCCCGCCGGCCGCGAGGTCGAGCCCGTCGACCTTGTGGGCGAGCGGCAGGTAGGCGGCCTCGCCCGGCGCGATCGCCAGCGACACCCCGACCAGCTCGCAGGCGACGGCGTCGAGCGACGTCGTCTCGGTGTCGACGGCGC
>NZ_JAYSFE010000132.1:0-1216 GCF_041913585.1 Allostella sp. | reverse complement strand
CCGACCAGCTCGCAGGCGACGGCGTCGAGCGACGTCGTCTCGGTGTCGACGGCGCAGGCGCCGGCCTTGCGGGCGCGCTCGATCCAGGCGTCGAGGGTGGCGAGATCCTGGATCAGGACGTAGCCGTCCCGGCCGACTGCCGTGGCGGCCGGCGCGACCGGATCGGCCGCCGCCGCCGCGACCGGGGCCAGCGCCGCCTCGGCGGCCGCGCGCTGGGCGGCGCGGTTCTCGACCCGGGTCAGGAGCGAGCGGAAGTTCTGGGCGCGCAGGAAGTCGACGAGGCGCGCCGGGTCGGCCGGGCGGACGGCCAAGGCGTCGACCGGCGGGAGGTCCGGCACGTCGTCCTTGAGCCGGACGAGCGCGCGCGAGATGCGCGCCTGCTCGGCGAAGGCGAGGAGGGATTCGCGGCGCTTGGGTTGCTTGATCTCGGCCGCCCGGGCGAGGAGCTGGTCGAGGTCGCCGAAGGTGCCGATCAGCTCGGCGGCGGTCTTGACGCCGATGCCGGGCACCCCCGGCACGTTGTCGACCGAATCGCCGGCGAGCGCCTGGACGTCGACCACCTTCTCGGGGCCGACGCCGAACTTCTCCCGCACCTCGTCCGGCCCGATCGCCTTGTTCTTGATCGGGTCGAGCATCCGGATGCCGCCGTCGACCAGCTGCATCAGGTCCTTGTCGGACGAGACGATGGTGACCTCGATGCCCTGGCGCTGCGCCGCCCGCGCATAGGTCGCGATGATGTCGTCCGCCTCGTAGCCGTCGCTCTCGATGCCGGGCAGGTTGAAGGCCTGCGTCGCCTCGCGGACGAGCGCGAACTGCGGGATCAGTTCGGGCGGCGCCTCGGGGCGCTGCGCCTTGTAGGCGTCGTAGATGGCGTTGCGGAAGCTGTGGCGCGAGGCGTCGAAGATGACGGCGATGGCGTCGGCGTCGGTCTCGTTCAGCAGCTTCAGCAGCATGTTGCTGAAGCCGAGCACGGCGCCGACGGGCGTCCCGTCGGGCCGCGTCAGCGGCGGCAGGGCATGAAAGGCGCGGAAGATGAAGCCCGACCCGTCGACGAGGTAGAGGTGCCGCAGGGTCGGCGCGGCCGCCCCGCCCGGGGCGATGTCGCCGGCAGCGCCGGTCAATGCCCGTGGCTCGCCGACGGATCGCCCGAGAAGACGAAGTGCCGGCCGCAATAGGGGCAGTCGATGGCGCCCGCGGGCAGGAGGTTGAGGAAGAC
>NZ_JAYSFE010000131.1:0-12018 GCF_041913585.1 Allostella sp. | reverse complement strand
TGGTCGATGAGCAGGACCGGCCCCTCCGTCATCGTCTTGGCGCGGGCGACCGAGGTGGCGAGCGGCTCGGCCTCGTAGACGAACTCGGCCCGGTGCTCCCAGGCGGCATCAAGGAGCTCGAGCGCCGCGCGCGCGGCCCGCTGGCCGTCGCGGTCGGCGACGGCGACGACGCTGAGGCCGGGCGCCGGGATGTCCGCCATGGGGAAGCCGCCGAAGACGCTGACCGCCAGCAGCCCCTCGGCCTCCTGCCGGCGGGCGCGGTCGATGAGCGGGCCCATCGGCGCCTCGTCATGGCCCATGCGCAGCGTGTGCGGGATCATCGGCCGGCCGCCCCAGGCCATCACCGGCACCACCTTGCCGGCGACGGCATCGAGGACGATGCGGCCGGCATGGGCGCCCGCCGCCGCCATGTCGATGTGCGGGTAGGTCTTGTAGCCGACGAGCGCGGTGCAGTTGCGGACCATGCGGTCGGTCATGTTGGCGTGGAGGTCGAGGGCGACCGCGATCGGCAGGTCCGGACGCAGGTGCCGGATGCGCTCCAGCAGGGTGCCCTCGCCGTCGTCGGTCGTCTCCGCCACCATGGCGCCGTGCAGGTCGAGGAAGAGCACGTCGCAGCCGGCGTCGACCGCCTCCAGGATCGGCCGGCACATGCGCTCGTAGGCGTCCGCCTCGACCGGCCCCGACGGCGCCGCCGAGGCGGCGATCGGCGTGACGACGGTGCAGCCCGCCTTCTCGGCGAGATCGAGGAAGGCGCCGAAGCCGGTGTTGGTGCCGCGGAAGGCGTCGCGCGCGGCCGCGCCGTACCACGGCTCGCCCGAGCCGCGACCGAAGCGCGCGAGCGGCGTCGGCACCGGCGAGAAGGTGTTGGTCTCGTGCTTCATCATGGCGACGACGGCGCGCATCGGCGGCGGGCTCCCCGGGGACTGTGGCGCCGCCATCGTCGGCGCTTCGCCCCGGCCGCGTCAACGCGGCGGGGGCGCCGGACAGACTACCGCGACAGGAGGATGGGCCGCCGGGCGCGGGCGAGGATGGTGCGGGTGGCGCCGCCGAAGAGGAACTCGCTGATCCGCGACTGGCCGGAGGCGCCCATGACGAGGAGGTCGGCAGCGACGCGTTCGGCATGGTCGAGCAGCGTCTGCCCGACGTCGGCGCCGGCGAGCCGGTCGACCGTCACCGGCACGCCGTGGCGGGCGAGGTGGCGGGCGATGTCCGTACCGGGGTCGGCGCCGAGGAGCCCGGCGATCTTCGGCTCCGGCACGACGGCGAGATGGACGGCCTCGGCCGCGACCAGGAACGGCAGGGCGTCGGCGACGGCGCGGGCCGCCTCGCGGCTGGCGTTCCAGCCGACGAGGACGCGGCCCGGCAGCCGCGCCGGCGGCCAGTCGGCGGGCAGCAGCAGCGTCGGCCGGCCGGAGGCGAAGATCACGTCGAGCGACGGCCCGAGGACCGTCGTCGGCATTTCGTCCGGCCGCGGCGGACCGACGATGGCGAGGTCGGCATGGCGGGCGTGGAGCATCAGCGCCTCGCCCGTCTCGTTCCGCGAGCCCCGCCACTCCGAGGTGATGGCGCGACCATCGGCGACCCGCGCGAAGGCCTCGGCAGCGGCCGCCCGCTCCCGCTCCTCGACGGCGCGGTGATGGTCGAGCATGCCGCGCAGGCCGTCGCCGATGGCGAAGCCGGCATGGCGGTCGAGGGCGACGTCCCGGGCGACGAAGGTGGCCACCAGATGGGCGCCCCAGCGCTCGGCCAGCGCCGCGGCGAAGGCGAGGCGCTGGCCGGCGTCGGTGTCGCCTTCCAGGAAAACCACGATGTCCTTCGGCCGCATCGCCCGTGCCCTTCCGCGTCGTCCCGTCCCGGATCGTAGGGCGCCCTCGCCGGCCGCCGCTCCGGGCGGTTTGCCGCATGGCGATGGCGCAAACCCGGCGCGCGAGGGTGATCGCTTGCCACCGCTCGGGCGGTTGAGTAGCTTCCACATCGACAAAGAGCCGGAATCGCGGAAATCCCGGCCGCCAGGGAAGCGTTCACTCTGAGAGACGGCTGGGGCATGGCGGGCGAATACATCCTGGAGACCCAGGATCTCACCAAGGAATTCAAGGGCTTCGTTGCCGTCCGCAAGGTCAACCTCAAGGTCCGGCGGCACACGATCCATGCCCTGATCGGCCCCAACGGCGCCGGCAAGACGACCGTCTTCAACCTGTTGACGAAATTCCTGACGCCGTCGGCCGGGCAGATTCTCTACAACGGCCGCGACATCACCAGCAGCAAGCCGGCCGCGGTCGCCCGCAGCGGCATGGTGCGGTCGTTCCAGATCTCGGCCGTGTTCCCGCACCTGTCGGTGCGCGAGAACGTGCGCATCGCGCTGCAGCGGCCGCTCGGCACGTCCTTCCATTTCTGGCGGTCGGAGCGCTCGCTGGAAAGCCTGCACGACCGCGCCGACGAACTGATCGAGGCGGTGGGTCTGACCGAGTTCCGCTCGGCCGTCGCGGGCGAACTGCCCTACGGCCGCAAGCGCGCGCTCGAGATCGCGACCACGCTCGCCCTGGAACCGGAGATGATGCTGCTCGACGAGCCGATGGCCGGCATGGGCGGCGAGGACATCACCCGCATCGCCACCCTGATCGAGAAGGTCGCCAAGGATCGGACGGTGCTGATGGTCGAGCACAATCTCAGCGTCGTCGCCTGGCTCTGCGACACCATCACGGTGCTCCAGCGTGGCGAGATCCTGGCCGAGGGCCCCTACGAGCAGGTCTCGAAGAACCCGGCCGTCGTCGAAGCCTATATCGGGACCGGTCATGGCTGAGCCGCTTCTCGCCGTCTCCGACCTCCACGCCTTCTACGGCGAGTCGCACGCGCTCCACGGCATGACCCTCGACATCCGCGAGGGCGAGGTGGTGACGCTGCTCGGCCGCAACGGCGCCGGCAAGACGACCACCATCAAGTCCATCATGGGCGTCATGGGCCGGCGCTCGGGCTCGATCCGCTACCGCGGCCAGGAACTGATCCGCCTGCCGTCCAATGCCATCGCCCGGCTCGGCATCGCCTGGTGCCCGGAGGAGCGCGGCATCTTCGCCAGCCTCGACGTGCGCGAGAACCTGATGCTGCCGCCGCCGGTCCGGGCGGGCGGGATGCCGGTCGAGGAGATCTTCACGCTCTTTCCCAATCTGAAGGAGCGGCTGCGCAGCCAGGGCACCAAGCTGTCGGGCGGCGAGCAGCAGATGCTGGCGATCGCCCGCATCCTGCGCACCGGCGCCACCCTGCTGCTGCTCGACGAGCCGACCGAGGGGCTGGCCCCGGTCATCATCCAGCAGATCGGCCAGGTGATCCGCACGCTGAAGCAGCGCGGCTTCACGATCCTCCTGGTCGAGCAGAACTTCCGCTTCGCAGCCACGGTCGCCGACCGCCACTACGTCGTCGAGCATGGCCGTGTCATCGACATGATCGAAAATTCCGAGCTCGCGCAGAAGACCGACCGGCTGCACGAGTATCTCGGGGTCTAGAACAACACCCGCATTTTCGGCGTCCACAGGGAAGGAACAGGGCCATGAAGCTGAAGCAGGCATTGCTCGCAGGCGCCGCCGTCGTCCTCGCCGCCGGCGGGGCGTCGGCGCAGATCTCGGGCGACGTCGTCAAGATCGGCGTCCTCAACGACCAGTCGTCGCTCTATGCCGACATCACCGGCCAGGGTTCGGTGACGGCGGCGCGGATGGCGGTCGAGGATTTCGGCCCGACGGTCAACGGCAAGAAGATCGAGATCGTCTTCGCCGACCACCAGAACAAGCCCGACGTCGGCTCGAACATCGCGCGGCAGTGGATGGACCGCGACGGCGTCGACGCCATCGTCGACGTCCCGACCTCCTCGGTGGCGCTGGCGCTGGCGCCGCTCATCAAGGAGAAGAACAGGGTCTTCCTCAACTCGGGCGCCGCCAGCTCCGACCTGACGGGCAAGGCGTGCCAGCCGACCACGGTGCATTGGACCTACGACACCGTCGCCCTCTCCAAAGGCACCGGCGGCGCGGTCGTGAAGGCCGGCGGCGACACCTGGTACTTCCTCACCGCCGACTACGCCTTCGGCCACGCGCTCGAGCGCGACACCGCCGACGTCGTCAAGGCGGCGGGCGGCAAGGTCCTGGGCCAGGTCCGCCATCCGCTCAACACGCCCGACTTCTCGTCCTTCCTGCTGCAGGCGCAGGCCTCCAAGGCCAAGGTGATCGGGCTCGCCAACGCCGGCGGCGACACCATCAACTCGATCAAGCAGGCGGCCGAGTTCGGCATCGTCGCCGGCGGCCAGAAGCTGGCGGGCCTCCTCGTCTTCATCACCGACATCCACGCGCTGGGCCTGCAGACGGCCCAGGGCCTGCAGCTGACCGAAGCCTTCTACTGGGACCAGAACGACGAGACGCGCGCCTTCACCAAGCGTTTCGAGGCGGTCATGAAGAAGAAGCCCAGCATGGTCCAGGCCGGCGTCTACGGCGCCGTCCTGCACTATCTGAAGGCGATCAAGGAGGTGAACACCGACGAGGGCGAGAAGGTCGTCGCCCAGATGAAGAAGATGCCGATCAACGACTTCATGACGAAGAACGGATCGGTGCGCGCGGACGGCCGGGTCGCCCGCGAGATGTATCTCTTCGAGGTCAAGAAGCCGAGCGAATCCAAGGGCGCGTGGGACTACTACAAGCTGGTCCGCACGATCCCGGGCGACGAGGCCTACCGTCCGCTGAAGGACGGCGGCTGCCCGTTCGTCAAGGGCTGAGCCGGAAAGCCGGGCGAGGCCGAAGCGGATGTTCGAGCTCATCGGCATTCCCCCGCAGGCGCTGTTCGGACAGCTCCTGATCGGGCTCATCAACGGCGCCTTCTACGCCATGCTGAGCCTGGGGCTCGCCGTCATCTTCGGCCTCCTCAACATCATCAACTTCACCCACGGCGCCCAGTACATGATGGGCGCCTTCGTCGCCTACCTGTCGCTGACCCATCTCGGGCTCGGCTACTGGTGGGCGCTCGCCCTGGCGCCGATCGCGGTCGGCGCCTTCGGCATCCTGCTCGAGCGCACGATGCTGCACCGGCTCTACAAGCTCGACCATCTCTACGGGCTCCTGCTCACCTTCGGCATCGCCCTCATCGTCGAGGGCTTCTTCCGCAACGAGTACGGCTCCTCGGGCCTGCCCTACGCCATCCCGGCCGAGCTGCGCGGCGGCTACAATCTCGGCTTCATGTTCCTGCCGACCTACCGCGCCTGGGTGGTGCTGGCCTCGGTCGTCGTCTGCTTCGGCACCTGGTTCGTGATCGAGCGCACCAAGCTCGGCGCCTATCTCCGGGCCGCGACCGAGAACCCGACGCTGGTCCAGGCCTTCGGCATCAACGTCCCGCGCATGATCACGCTCACCTACGGCTTCGGCGTGGCGCTCGCCGCCTTCGCCGGCGTCATGGCGGCGCCGATCTACCAGGTGAGCCCGCTGATGGGCGCGAACCTCATCATCGTCGTCTTCGCCGTCGTCGTCATCGGCGGCATGGGCTCGATCATGGGGGCCATCGTCACCGGCTTCTCGCTCGGCATCATCGAGGGGCTGACCAAGGTCTTCTATCCGGAAGCCTCGAACACCGTGATCTTCGTCATCATGGCGATCGTGCTGACGATCAAGCCGGCCGGCCTCTTCGGCCGCGCCGCCTAGAGGGGTGACGATGGACCGCGCAACCCGGATCACCTTCCTGGCGATGGTCGCCCTGCTGCTGGTGGCGCCCTACTTCCTCTATCCCGTGTTCCTGATGAAGGTGCTGTGCTTCGCGCTCTTCGCCTGCGCCTTCAATCTGCTCGTCGGCTATGTCGGGCTGCTGTCGTTCGGCCATGCCGCCTTCTTCGGCTCGGCCGGCTACGTCACCGCCTACACCGTCAAGGCCTGGGGCCTGCCGCCGGAACTGGGCATCCTGCTCGGCGCGGCGACGGGTGCGGCGCTCGGCCTCGTCATCGGCTGGCTGGCGATCCGCCGCCAGGGCATCTATTTCGCGATGATCACGCTGGCGCTGTCGCAGATCGTCTTCTTCTACGCGGTGCAGGCGCCGTGGACCGGCGGCGAGGACGGCATCCAGTCGGTGCCGCGCGGCCACCTCTTCGGCATCGTCGACCTGCACGACCCGATGGCGATGTACCTGACCGTCCTGGCGCTGTTCCTCGCCGGGTTCCTCATCGTCTACCGCATCATCCACTCGCCCTTCGGACAGGTCCTGAAGGCGATCCGCGAGAACGAGCCCCGCACCATCTCGCTCGGCTACGAGACCGATCGCTACAAGCTGATCGCCTTCGTCCTGTCGGCGACGCTGGCCGGCGTCGCCGGCGGCACCAAGTCGCTGGTCTTCCAGCTCGCCTCGCTCACCGACGTGCAGTGGCAGATGTCGGGCGAGGTCGTGCTGATGACGCTGGTCGGCGGCCTCGGCACCATCTTCGGGCCGATCGTCGGGGCGGCCGTCATCGTCACCATGCAGAACTACCTGGCCGAGTTCGGCTCCTGGGTGACGATCATCCAGGGCGCCATCTTCGTCGTCTGCGTGCTGACCTTCCGCCGCGGCATCGTCGGCGAGATCATGGGCCGGTTCGGCCCCAAGGGCGCCGCCCCGACCGGCGGCGGCGGGCACTGATACGCGGGGGGAGGTCGACGATGCGAATCCAGGCGCTCGGGCATGTCGTCCTCAAGGTCCGCAACCGCGAGAAGGCGGAGGCCTTCTACGGCGGCCTCCTCGGCCTGCCGATCGTCGCCCGCTTCGACCGCATGGGGATGACGTTCTTCAGCCTCGGCAACCACCACGACTTCGCGGTGGCGGCGGTCGGCGACGACGCGCCCGGACCGGTCCGCGAGGGCGTCGGGCTCGCCCATGTCGCCTTCAAGATCGGCGACGACGTCGCGACCCTGAAGAGCGCCAAGGCGGAACTGGAGGCGGCGGGCGTCTCGACGGTGGCGGCCGACCACGGCGTCAGCAAGTCGCTCTACTTCAGCGACCCCGACGGCAACCGCGTCGAACTCTACGTCGACCAGTCGGACTCCTGGCGCCGCGACCCGCAGACGGTCGCGGCCTACCAGCCGCTGGAACTCTAGCTCCCGGCCTCTCTCGCGTTCCGACCCCGGGTGTGGCCGCTGCGCCGCACCCCGCCACGACGGTCGCATCGGATGATGCGAATGAATTGCGTTTTCATAGTGCGGCTGCTAACGATCCGTCCCGAGGGGAAGCGAACTCTACCGGATCGACGAGGGACATGACCGGCAGCTCCGCCGCCGCGGGCCCGCGCCCGGCGGCCGCCAAGACCGCGAAGCGGGAGACGCCGCAGCGTATCCGCAGGCTCGACGCCGGATGCCTCTTCGGCGACGGGCGGGAATGCATCATCGTCCACGGCGACAGCGAGTACCGGCTGCGCGTCACCAGCACCGGGAAGCTGATCCTCACCAAGTGACCGTCCGCCCGCGCGGGCGGAACATCCGCGACCAAGCCAGCCAGCCCGAGGCCCGACCTCGATTCCGCCAGCCAGCCAAGTCTTCCACCAGACCGATCTGCCGGATCGAACATCGAGGGGGTTATCCATGTCCAGTTCCCGGAAGCCGCCGGCCCGACCGTCGGCGCGCGCCATCGGCCTCGTCTCGCGCAGCGTGCTCGCCTGGGCGGCCGCCGGCGCGGCCATGACGCCGGCCGCCACGCTGGCCCAGACCGCAGCGCCCGCGCCGGCCGTGCAGCTTCCGGGCGTCAGCGTCACCGCCCCTCCGCCCGAACCCTACAAGGCGGACCAGGTCCAGTCGCCGAAATTCACCGCCCCCCTCCTCGACACGCCGCGCACCGTGACGGTGATCCCGCGCGAGGTCATCCAGGACCGCGGCTCGACCTCGCTGACCGACGTCCTGCGCACCACGCCCGGGATCACGCTCGGCGCCGGCGAAGGCGGCGTGCCGTTCGGCGACCGCCCCTTCGTGCGCGGCTTCGATTCGCAGAACGACATCTTCATCGACGGCTTCCGCGACCAGGGCTCGCAGTTCCGCGATCCCTTCAACATCGAGCAGGTCGAGATCATCAAGGGCCCGAGCTCGGCCTTCACCGGCCGCGGCGCCACCGGCGGCTCGATCAACATCGCGACCAAGCGCGCGAACGAGAAGAACTCGATCGCCGGCGACCTCACGGTCGGCAGCGGCTGGACCAAGCGGGCGACCGCCGACATCAACCAGAAGGTCTTCGACACCGTCGCCGTGCGCCTCAACGCGATGATCCATGACGGCGAGATCCCGGGCCGCGACGAGGTCGAACAGAAGCGCTGGGGCTTCGCTCCGTCGGTCACCTTCGGCCTCGGCCGGCCGACCCAGCTCACCCTCAGCTACTACCACCTGCAGGGCGAGGGCGTCCCCGACTACGGCCATCCCTTCGACCCGCGCACCGGCAAGCCGGTCGACGTCGACCGCGACAATTTCTACGGGCTGCTCGCGCGCGACTTCCAGGACTACCAGGTCGACACCGCCGCCGCCGAGTTCACCCACGACTTCAGCGACACGCTGAAGTTCCGCAGCCGGGTGCAGTACAGCCGCTCGACCAACGACTACGTCGTCACCGTCCCGGCCTTCCCGAACGGCACCGACTACACGACGGTGCGGCGCAACGTCCGCCAGCGGGACAGCAAGAACGAGATCATCTCCAACCAGACCGACATCACGACCGAGTTCCGCACCGGCTTCCTGCGCCACAAGCTGAGCACCGGGGTCGAACTGGTGCACGAGAAGTCCAGGACCACCGGCCGCGAGTTCAACGACGCCTCGACCGGCGCCTACGGCCAGACCATCCAGAACGCCTACACCAACGCGCCCGCGGCCGACCTCGCCAATCCCAACCCGAACGATCCCTGGACCGGCGCCTATCGCAGCACGACCTCGACCAGGACCAAGGCGACCACGCTGTCGGCGTTCGTCTTCGACACGGTCCGGATCGGCGAGCAGTTCGAGATCTCGGGCGGCGCGCGCGTCGACCGCTTCGAAGCGGAGAGCGGCGCCAACACGTCCGACGACACCTCCTTCAACTGGCAGATCGGGGCGGTCTGGAAGCCGCTCCCCAACGGCAGCGTCTACGCCTCCTACGGCACCTCGACCAACCCCTCGGCGGAGGGGCTGTCGGTCTCGACCGGCACGGCCGCACTCGATCCCGAGAAGAACGCCAGCTACGAGGTCGGCACCAAGTGGAACTTGCTGCGCGACCGGCTGCAGGTGACGGCCGCCGCCTTCCGCACCGAGAAGACGAACGCGCGGGTCAACGACCTGGGCGGCGTCACCGTGCTCGACGGCGAGCGGCGGGTCGACGGCTTCGAGGTCGGGCTCTCCGGCGCCATCACGCCCGACTGGAAGGTCTTCGGCGGCTACACCTTCATGAAGAGCAAGATCGTCGATGACGGGCCGGCCGCGTCCAACGACGGCAACGAGATGGCCAACGTCGCGCCGCACAGCTTCAGCATCTGGTCGACCTACCGCTTCCTCCGCGACTGGACGGTCGGCGGCGGCGCCTTCTACTCCAGCGAGCGCTGGGCCAACGACGCCAACACCCGCAAGCTGCCGGGCTACTGGCGCTTCGACGCCATGCTCAGCTACGACATCACGGAGAATGTCGGCCTGCGCTTCAACGTCCAGAACCTCTTCGACGAGACCTACTACGACTCGGCGCACACCAGCGGCGGCTTCGCCTACGTCGCCCCGGGCCGCACCTTCCTGTTGACGACCGCCGTCAGGTTCTGACCGGCCGCCCCTCCCGCCCCGCCGGGCGGGAGGGGTTCAGGCCCGCGGCGCCTCCGGCATCCAGTCGGGCCGGGCGATGGCGCGGTGCGCCTCGCGCAGGGCGGCCGACCAGCGCTCCCGGATCATCCGGAAATAGGGGTCGTCCTCGCCGATCCGGCGGTTGATCTCCGCCCGCTGCGCATCGCGGCGGAAGACCATGAGATCGATCGGCAGACCGACCGTGAGGTTGGAGCGCAGCGTCGAGTCCATCGAGATGAGCGCCAGCTTCACCCCGTCGGCCAGCGCGGTGTCGAACCGGACCGCGCGGTCGAGGATCGGCTTGCCGTACTTGTGCTCGCCGATCTGCAGGAAGGGGGTGTCCTCGGTCGCCTCGATGAAGTTGCCGGCCGAGTAGACCAGGAACAGGCGGAGCTGGCGGCCGCGGACCTGGCCGCCGATCAGGAAGCTCGCCTCGAAGCCGATGCTCTGCTGCCGCATCGCCTCGCCGTCGAGATGCCAGACCTTGCGGATCGCCTCGCCGGTGAGTTGCGCCGCCCGGAACATGCTGGGCACCGAGTAGATGCTCTCCGACATGCCGGACACGTCGCTGTCGAACCCGTCGGCCAGCAGGTTGATGACCGCCTGGGTGATCGCGAGGTTGCCGGCCGAGGCGAGGCAGATGGTCCGCTCGCCCGGCACCTCGAAGAAGTGCAGCTTGCGGAACGTCGAGATGTTGTCGACGCCGGCGTTGGTACGGGTGTCGGCCAGCATGACGAGCCCCTCGGCGAGGAGGAGGCCGACGCAGTAGGTCATCGCAAGGGTACCGGTCGGGTGGGCGTGGATCTCAGGTCAGGTACTGCTTCGACACTTCCTGCCCGAGCCGGACGTTGCTGTCGATGAATTCCGTCAGGAACTCGTGCAGCCCCAGCTGGAACACGTCGTCGATGCGGGTGTAGCGCAGCCGCGCATGGATCTGTCCGGCGATGCGCTCCGCCTCGCCGTGGCGGCCGTAGGCCCCGGCCAGAAGGTCGAGCGTGCGGGTGATCTCGACGAAGCAGGCGGCGAGCGAGCGCGGCATCTCCGGCTTCAGGATCAGCAGTTCCGCCACCAGCCAGGGCTTCACCTCGCGGCGATAGATCCAGTGGTAGGCGCGACCGGCCGACACCGCCCGGAGCACCGCCGTCCACTGCACGTAGTCGAGCCCTCCGCCCACGGTCTCGTAGGTCGGCAGCAGGATGTTGTACTTGACGTCGAGGATGCGGGCCGTGCTGTCGGCGCGCTCGATGAAGGTGCCGAGGCGGGTGAACCAGTAGGCGTCGTTGCGCAGCATGGTCGAGCTGGCGCAGCCGGTGAAGAGCAGCGACCGCTCCTTCACCCAGTCGAGCACCCGTCGCACCGTGTCGGGTGCGAAGTCCTGGTCGGTGAAGGTCCGCGCCTGCAGCCAGGAGCCGTTGACGGCATCCCACATGTCGGCCGAGAGCGCCGTGCGGACGGCGCGGCCGTTGCGCCGGGCGGTCTGGATGCAGGACAGGATCGAGGACGGGTTGTCGGGATCGCGGGCGAGGTAGTCGATCGCCGCCTCGGCCGTCGCCGCCGGGTGCTTGCGGTAGAACCCGTCCTCGCAACCGGCGGCGACGATCGTCGAGTGCCACTCGGTCTTGCCGGCGCCGACGACGTTGCCCACGGCGGCCAGCCGGTAGCCCGCCTCCAGGATGCGCGCCATGTTCTCGGCCCGCTCCATGTAGCGGGCGAGCCAGAAGAGGTTGTCGGCGGTCCGGCTCAGCATCCTCGTCAGCCCTCCCCGTCAGCTCTCGAGGACCCAGGTGTCCTTGGTCCCGCCGCCCTGGCTCGAGTTGACCACCAGAGAGCCGTCGCGCAGCGCCACCCGGGTGAGGCCGCCCGGGACGATGCTCACCTTCTCGCGGCCGACCAGCACGAACGGGCGCAGGTCGACGTGCCGCGGCGCCACTCCCTGATCGACGAAGGTGGGACAGGTCGAGAGCGCCAGCGTCGGCTGGGCGATGTAGCGCTCGGGCCCGGCCTTGATCTTGGCGGCGAAGGCCTCGCGCTCGGCCCGGCTGGCGTGCGGGCCGACCAGCATCCCGTAGCCGCCGGAGCCGTGCACGTCCTTCACCACCAGTTCCGCCAGGTGTTCCAGCACATAGGCGCGCTCGTCGGGCTTGGCGCAGGACCAGGTCGGCACGTTCTTCAGGATCGGTTCCTCGCCGAGATAGAAGCGCACCATCTCCGGGACGTGGATATAGACCGCCTTGTCGTCGGCGATGCCGGCGCCGACGGC
>NZ_JAYSFE010000130.1:0-12021 GCF_041913585.1 Allostella sp. | reverse complement strand
CCGATCAGATAGTAGGTGACGCCCCAGCAGACGAGCTGCGACAGGCCGAGGGCCCAGACCGTGCCCCGCGTCGCCGCCATCAGTCCGGGCCGCCGCCGGCGAGCGGGCGCTGCATCAGCACGCTGTCGACCCAGCGGCCGAACTTGAACCCGACCGCCTCCAGCCGGCCGACGGTGCGGAAGCCCAGCCGCGCGTGGAGCCGGATCGAGGCATGGTTGGCGCTGTCGCCGATGACGGCCACCATCTGGCGCCACGGCCCCGTCTCGCAGCGCGCGATCAACCCGCCGAGGAGGCGGCTGCCGATCCCCTGCCCGGCGAGTCCGGGCGCGACATAGACCGAATTCTCGATCGCGAAGCGGTAGGCGCTGCGCGCCCGGTAGGGCGAAGCGTAGCTGTAGCCGACGACGGCGCCGGCCCGCGTGGCGACGAGATAAGGCATGCCGCGGTCGCGGATGTCGGCCATGCGGCGGGCGATCTCGGCCGCGCCGGGCGGTTCCTCCTCGAAGCTGGCGAGGCCGTGCAGAACATGGTGCCCGTAGATGGCGGCGATCGCCGGCGCGTCGACCGAGGCGGCATCGCGGATCGCGAGGAGGCTGGCGGTGTCGGCGGTCATCGCTCGGGTCCGGTGGCTGCGGAAGGCGGGACCATGCCGCGCGGCCGGCCCAAAGAAAAATTGCGGTTTCTTATCCGCTGTATGAGAGATTCTTTGCCATGCGCCGCCTCAATCCCGACCATCTCGACGCCTTCGTGCAGGTCGTGCGGCTCGGCACCTTCTCGGCCGCCGCCGATCGTCTCAGCCTCTCCCAGCCGGCCGTCAGCCTGCAGCTCCGGCAGCTCGAGCGGCGGCTCGGCGTGCGGCTCCTCGACCGCCTGGGCCGGCGGGTGACGGCGACGCCGGCCGGCGAGGAGCTGCTGCGCCACGCCGCCCGGATCGACGCCGCCATCGCCGCCGCCGAGGAGGCGCTCGCCCGGCATTCCTCGGGCGAGGCCGGCCGGGTCCGCATCGGCACCGGCGCCACCGCCTGCATCTACCTGCTGCCGCCGGCGCTCTCCGACCTGCGCCGGCGCCTGCCCGGCCTCGAGATCGTCGTCACCACCGGCAACACGCCGGAGATCCTGCGCGCGGTCGAGGACAACCAGCTCGATGCCGCCCTCGTCACCCTGCCGGCGTCCGGCCGCGCCTTCCAGGTCCGGCCGCTCTTCGACGACCCGTTCGCCGCCATCTTCCCGGCGGGCGACGACCTTCCTGCCCGCGCCACGCCGGCGATCCTGGCCGAGCGCCCGGTCCTGCTCTTCGAGCCGGGCGCGCGCACCCGCAGCCTGGTCGACGCCTGGTTCGCCCGCGGCGGCCGGGCGGCGCGCCCGGTGATGGAGCTCGGCAGCGTCGAGGCCATCAAGGAGATGGTGGGGGCCGGTCTCGGCTGCTCGGTCCTGCCGGGCATGGCGCTGGCCGCCGGCCACCCGCGGCTGGCCGTCCGGCCGCTCGCGCCGCGGCTGGTGCGCCGGCTGGCGCTGGTGATGCGCCACGACAAGGCGATGACGCGCGGCCTGCGCGAGATGGTGGCCGCGCTCGGGCGATTGCGCGAGAATGCGCCCGCGCTCGGGACGCCGACCCCGCCCATCCGCGAGCGAGGTCCCCGATCCCGAGGAGTGCCCGCGTGAGCGAGAACACCCATCTGCGCTACGAGCCCGAGGAGCGCCCGCCGCACCTGCTGGCGGCGGCCATGGGCGCCCAGATCGTGGCGATGATCCTGACCGGGATCATGATCACGCCGCTGGTCGTCTCGCGCACCGCCGGCCTCGACGGGCCGACCACCAGCTGGCTCGTCTTCGGGGCGCTGATCGCGGCCGGCATATCGACGTGGCTCCAAGTGAGCCGCATCGGCATCATCGGCTCGGGCTACGTCATGTTCGTCGGGTCGAATGCCGCCTTCATCTCGGTCGCGGTGGCGGCGATCGAGGGCGGCGGCCCGGCGCTGCTCGCGACCCTGGTCTCGGTCTCCGCCCTCTTCACCTTCCTCTTCACCGCCAAGCTGCCGGCGCTGCGCCGCATCCTGACGCCGGCCGTCGGCGGCACCGTCCTGATGCTGATGGCGCTCAGCGTTGCCCCCGTCGCCTGGGGCATGATGAAGCGCGTGCCCACGCAGTTCGCGGGCAGCACCGCCGTGCCGATCGTCGTCCTGATCACCACGGTCGCCATCGTCGCCATCTCGCTCTTCGCCCGCGGCGTCACCCGCCTGTGGGCGCCACTCCTCGGCGTGCTGACCGGATCGGCCGCAGCCGCCCTCTTCGGCATGATCGACGTCGCGCCGATCGCCGCCGCCCCCTGGATCGGCCTGCCGTCGGGCAGCTGGCCGGGACTGGCGCTCGACTTCCCGCCGACCTTCTGGATGCTGCTGCCGGCCTTCGTGCTCATCACGCTCGTCGGCGGGATCGAGACCTATGCCGACAGCATCTCGGTGCAGCGAACGTCGCGCCGGCAGGCCCAGCCGATCGATTTCCGCGGCGTGCAGGGGGCCATCAACGCCGACGGCGTCGGCAGCTTCATCGCCGGCCTCGTCGGCACCGTGCCGAACACCGTCTATTCGTCGAGCGTCGCGGTCGTCGAACTGACCGGCGTCGCCTCGCGCCGGGTCGGCTGGTGGGGCGGCGCCTTCCTCATCCTGCTCGCCTTCTCGCCGAAGATCTCGGCGATCGTGGCCGCGATGCCGGGGCCCGTCGCCGGCGCCTTCGTGATGATGATCATCGTCCTGCTGTTCGGTCACGGCGTCCGGCTCGTCAACGAGGACGGGCTCGGCTTCGAGGTCGGGCTGGCGGTCTGCCTCGGCTTCTGGGTCGGGTTCGGCTTCCAGCAGGGGGCGCTCTTCAACGACATGCTGCCGTCCTGGGCGCAGCTCTTCCTCTCCAACGGCACCACTTCGGGCGGCCTCACCGCCATCCTCCTGATGCTGGTGATCTCGCTCGGGCGGCGGAGCCGCGACCGGCTGACGGTGCCGCTCGCGCTCGCCTCGATCACCGAGGTCCGCACGCTCATCCAGGGCTTCGCCGACCGGCTCGGCTGGGACAAGACGGCCGAGGACCGCCTGGTACTGGCCGCCGAGGAGGCGATGCTGTTCCTCCTGGAGGCCCGCGTCGGCGAGCGCCAGCCGGGCCAGCTCATGGTCCGCCTGCGCCGCATCGACGAGGATGCCGAGCTCGAATACGTCTCCGCCCCCGTCGGCACCAACGCCGAGACCGCACTGGCCGCGGTCACCGCCGCGGGCGCCCCGGCCGATCCCGGCCAGGACCTGTCGCTCCGCCTGCTGCGCGCCATGGCCAAGGAGGTGAAGCACCTCCAGTACCACGGCTCGGACTATCTCCTGGTGCGGGTCGACAGCACCGGCTGAGGCGATCGTCCGGCCGTCCGCTCCGGCTCGACGTGCTCCGCGCCGGCACGGGTCCCGCCATGCGCGTCGGCCCCCTCGCCCCTGCGGGCCGGGCCGTTCTGGTCGGGGTGGTTGCCGGTGTGCTGCTGGCGGAGCACCGCCTCCACCGCGGCGTCCTCCACCGTGGCGTCCTGCGGCTTCCAGTCGTCCTTCGCCATCGCCGGTCTCCCTCGGGATCGCCCCCCTGCGCAGCACAAGCGCCGCGCGGGACCGGAAGTTCCGTCGGGAACAGGACCGGCCGCTCCGCGGTTGTTGCGGGACGAGACCCGAACTTCCCGGAGGACCAGCGAGATGGACGACGGACGGACGACGACCAGTCCCGGCGCCAGCGAGGCCGAGACCCTGCGCCTGCTGCGCGGCCTGGCGGCCCAGGTACGGGACAGCGCGGCCGGCTACAGCAAGGCCCAGGAGGAGACGACCGACGCGGCCCTGAAGGCCGAGTTCGGGCACCTGATCGACGAGCGCGAGGACATGGCCGAGGCACTCGACGAGTGCCTGGTCGGGCTCGGCGCCACCCCGGGTTCGACCGGAACGGTGCTGGGCGCCGCCCATCGCCTCTTCCTCGACCTGCGCCGCGCCGTCGGCCGCCGCGACCGCGAGGCCATCCTGCGCGAGATCGTGCGCGGCGAGAGCGTGCTCGAGGAGGCCTACGACGCCGCCATCCGGGCGGGCCTGCCGCCCGAGATCCACAACACCGTCCGCCGGCAGCACCGCCTCGCCCGGCGCAGCCGCGACCGCTTCCGGGCCGCCATTCCCGACTGGCCGGGGCCGGACGGCCGCCCGCTGCTACCCCTGACGCTGGCGTCGGCGGCGACCGCGGTCCGGCGGCACCCGACCGCCGCGGCGACGGCGGCGGCGGCGCTGGCGGCCGGGTTCGCCGCGGCGCTCTGGCTGACCCGGCCCCCGCCGCGGCGGTAGCGATGGCCGGGGCCGCCCGGCGCCGCCGCGAGTGGCGGCTGCTGATCCTGCTGTCGGCGGCGACGCTCCTCTTGTCGGCCGCCCTGGTAGTCGTCATACGCTGACCCCTTCGGGTCGGAAGCGACCGCGGAGCAGGAGGGGGGACGCATGGCGGAGATCGCGACCGGGCCGCAGACTCCCGTCCGCCGCCAGTTCCGGCAGTTCTTCCGCCACGAGTTCTCGACCATCCGCTATGTCCGCTGGGGCCGGCGCAACGCCCCGCGGCGGGCCGTGCTGGTCCACGGGTTCATGCAGAACGGGCGCGAGCACGACCCCTTCGCGGCGGCCCTGGCGGCGGCCGGCTGGTGCGTCTACTGCCCCGACCTCCCCGGACACGGCTGGAGCGACCGCCGCCGGCGCCACGAGGACTACGACTACCTGCTCTATGCCCACACCGTGGGGACGATGCTGGCAATCGCCGGCGGCGACGGGGTCGACCTCTTCGGCAACTCGATGGGCGCGGTGATCGTCATGCTGATGGCGTCCGCCCGGCGTCCGCCGCTGCGCACATTGATCCTCAACGACGGCAGCGTGCGGTGGCCGGACGCCGCCGTCTGCTGGTTCGCCGAAGCGGCCCCGGCCAGCGACCGCTTCCCCGACCGGGACGAGGCGGTGCGTCAGGTCACCGCGCTGCTGCGCCAGCGCGGCCCGCTCGACGAGGCCGGGTGGCGACAGGTCCTCGCGTACAGCCTCTCCCGCAGGGACGGCGAGTGGCGCGGCCGCTTCGACCCGCGGCTGAAATGGAGCATGGACTCGCTGGAGCGCGACCAGCCCGACCATTGGTGGCACTGGCAGCGGATTGCCGTCCCCACCCTCCTCGTCCGCGGCGAGCGCTCCACGATGCTGACGGAGGAGACCGCGGCCGAGATGATCGCGCGGCAGCCGCGGGCACAGCTCCTGACCATGCCCGAAGCCGGCCATTCGCCCTGGCTGCGCCGCCCGGAACAGATCGAACCGGTCGTCGACTGGCTGCGGCGCCATTGACCGGCATGCGGATTGCTGAGCCTGCCGGCGACGGGAGTCCATCCGGCGTTTGACAGGCGAGGACGGGCAACCCTACCGTTCAAACGATCGGCGCCGACCGGCGCCCGCGGGGAGATGGCGCACGATGGGGCAGTGGCAGGCCGGGGTCGATGTCGGGGGCACCTTTACCGATCTCCTCTTCGTCGACGGCGCCGAGCGGCAGTTCCGGGTCGTCAAGGTCCCGTCGACGCCGGACGACCAGTCGCGCGGCATGCTCGCCGGCATCCGCGACAGCGGGCTCACCCCGGAGGCGCTGACCTCGCTCGTCCACGGCACCACCGTCGGCACCAACGCCATCCTGGAGCGCAAGGGCGTCCTCTGCGGCCTCGTCACCACCGTCGGCTTCCGCGACGTGCTGGAACTGGGGCGCCGCACGCGCCCCTACGGCTACGGCATGATCGGCAGCTTCGAGGCGGTGATCCCGCGCGAGATGCGGCTCGAGGTGCCGGAGCGGCTCGACGCCAGGGGCAACGTGCTGATCCCGCTCGACGAGGCGGCGGTGGCGGCGGCCGTGCGCCGCCTCCTCGATGCCGGCGCCGAGGCGCTGGTCATCAGCTTCCTCCACTCCTACGTCAATCCGGCGCACGAGCGCCGCGCGGCCGAGATCGCGCGCCAGATCTGGCCGAACGGCTTCGTCTCGGTCGGCTCGGACATCCTGCGCGAGGTGCGCGAGTTCGAGCGCGGCAGCACGGCCGCGGTCAACGGCTACATCCAGCCGATCATGGCGCGCTACCTGGGCCGCCTGCAGAAGGAGCTGAAGCTCGCCCGCTTCCGCAGCGAGCTGCTCGTCATGCAGGGCAATGGCGGCACCATGAGCGGGCGCGCCGCCGCCGACTATGCCGTCCAGACGGTGATGTCGGGCCCGGCCGCCGGCGCGCTCGCCGCCGCCCGCATCGGCCAGCAGTCCGGCCATCCGAACCTGATCGGCTGCGACATGGGCGGCACCAGCTTCGACGTGACGCTGATCCGCAACGGCGAACCCGCGCTCTCCGCCGAGAAGGACATCGCCTACGGCGTGCCGATCCGGGTGCCGATGATCGACATCCACACGATCGGCGCCGGCGGCGGCTCGATCGCGCGGATCACCCGGGCCGGGCTGCTGCAGGTCGGCCCCGACAGCGCCGGCGCCAATCCCGGGCCGATCTGCTACGGCCGCGGCGGCACCGAGCCGACCGTGACCGACGCCAACCTGGTGTTGGGCAAGCTCGACCCGGCGGCGCTCCCGGGCGTCGCCGGCGGCGTGCCGCTGGAGGCGGTCAAGGCGGCGATCGTCGAGAAGATCGGCCGGCCGCTCGGGCTCGGCGCCGTCGAGGCGGCGGCCGCCATCATCACGGTCGCCAGCAACCACCTCGCCAGCGCCATCCGCCTCGTCTCGATCGAGCGCGGCTACGATCCGCGCGACTTCGCCCTCTTCCCGTTCGGCGGCGCCGGCCCCCTGCACGCGGTGGCACTCGCCCGCGAGCTCGGCGTGCCGACGGTCCTGGTGCCGCGCTTCCCCGGCCTGACATCTGCCCTGGGCTGCATCCTGGCCGACCTCCGCCACGATTTCGTGCGCACGCTCAACGTGCCGCTCGCCAGCGTCGACCCGGCGATGGTCGATGCGCTCTACGGCGAGCAGGAGGCCGAGGGCCGGGCCCTGATCGAAGGCGAGGGCGTGCCCGTGGCCGGCATCGAGGCGGTGTTCGAGGCCGACCTCCTCTACCGCGGCCAGAGCCACGTCCTGCGCGTGCCGGTCGAGCGGCCCTTCGACCCGGCCGCCGTGAAGGCGGCGCTGGAGGCCCGCTACAAGCAGCGCTTCGACATCGAGCTGACCGAGATGACGGCGATCCTGTCGAACCTGCGCACCGCGGTCTTCGGCCGGCGCCCGCGCGTCGACTTCGCCATCTTCGCCCCGCCCGCCGGCGGCCGGCTGGAGGACGCCCGGACCGGCGCCCGCCCGGTGCATTTCGCCGGGCAGTGGCTGGAGACCCCGGTCTATGCCCGCGACCGGCTGCCGGTCGGCGCGGCGATTGCAGGACCGGCGATCGTGACCCAGCTCGACACCACCATCCTGATCGATCCCGGGGCGACGGCCACCGTCGACCCGGTCGGCAACCTCGTCATCGCCGTCGGCGGCTTTCGGGCCTGAGGGGAAACGGACCATGGCCATCGATCCCGTCACCCTCGCCGTCATCCAGAACGGCCTGCGCCAGATCGCCAGCGAGATGGACCTGGTGCACGAGAAGACCTCCTTCTCGCCGGTCATTTCCGAGGCATTCGACCGTTCCAACGGCATCTACCACCGCGACACCGGCGAGGTGATCGCCCAGGGCGAGATGGGCCTGCCGATCTTCGTCGGCGTCATGCAGTTCACCACCCAGGCGGTGATCGAGCGCCGCCGCGATCTCGAGCCCGGCGACATCGTCATCGTCAACGACCCGTACCTGGGCGGCACCCATCTGATGGACGTCAAGATGGTGAAGCCGTTCTTCTATCGCGGCAAGCTGTGGTGCTACCTGTCCAACACCGGCCACTGGCCGGACACGGGCGGCATGGTGCCGGGCGGCTTCGCGACGAAGGCGACCGAGATCCAGCAGGAGGGGCTCCGCATCCCGCCGGTCAAGCTCTACCGCCGCGGCGAGATGGTGCAGGACATCGTCGACATGATCCTGACCAACATCCGCGTGCCGGAGGAGCGGATCGGCGACATCAAGGCCCAGGTCGGCGCGCTGACGGTCGGCGAGCGGCGGCTGACGGAGCTGCTCGACCGCTACGGCGCCGACACCGTCGAGGATGCGATCGGCGAGCTCAAGGCGCGTTCGGAGCGCCAGATGCGCGCCTATATCGAGAGCGTGCCCGACGGCACCTACCGCTTCTCGAGCTTCATCGACAGCGACGGCATCGTCAACGAGCCCCTGGAAATCGCGCTCGACATGACGGTCCAGGGCTCCGACATCCATTTCGACCTGTCGCGCTCGTCGCCGCCCTGCAAGGGGCCGCTCAACGGTGTCTGGGGCGCGACCCAGTCGGCGGTCTATGTCGCGATCAAGCACATCTTCCCCGACGTGCCGATCAACTCGGGCTGCTTCGCGCCGCTGCACATCGCCAAGCCGGTCGGCACTTTCCTCGTCGCCGAGTATCCGCGGCCGGTCGCCGGCTGCGCGTCGGAGGTGGCGCAGCGGGTGATGGAGGCGGTCTTCGGCGCCATGGGCGAGGCGATCCCGGACCGCATGTTCGCGGCCCCCGCCGGCACCAGCGGCAATTTCAGCCTGGGCGGCCACGATCCCGGCGAGAACCGCGACTACATCATGTATTTCTTCTCCGGCGGCGGCTATGGCGGCTGGTGGGAGACGGACGGACTGACCAACGGCTGCTCGACCGTCGGCATCTCCAAGACCCAGCCGGTCGAGATCCTGGAGCAGCACTACCCGCTGGTGTTCGAGGAATACGCGCTGCGCGAGGGCTCGTCGGGCGCCGGCCGGCACCGCGGCGGCTACGGCATCAGCTACCGCATCCGCCTGCTGCGCGGCACGGCGATGGCGTCCTTCCTGATGGACCACGGCCGCGAGGGCCCGCCCGGCCTGATGGGCGGCGCGCCGGGTGCCACCAACGAACTGATCGTCTGCCAGGGCGGGGTCACCACCGTGCCCGAGCACATCTCCAAGGGCGAAGGCTACGAACTCCATCCGGGCGACTGGGTGCAGGTCCGCACGCCGGGCGGCGGCGGCTACGGCGACGCCGGCGAGCGCGACCCGGCCCAGGTCCGCCGCGACATCGCCCGCGGCTACATCTCGGCCGAAGAAGCGAAGCACTGGTACCCCCCCGCGACCGCCGCAGAATAGGTCCGGGAGCCTTGGAACCGGGGACGTCGGAACAGGGACGTCGGAACAGGAACGAGGGGAGACGAGGATCATGGCGAACAAGCGAACGGGCGGGCATCGCGAGGTTGGACGCCGCAAGGTGCTGGCGGGGATCGCGGCCACCACGGGGCTCACCATCTGGTCGCCCCGCCTGTCGGCCCAGTCGGGCGAGATCGCGGTCGGCGCGATGGTGCCGATCACCGGCCCGTTCAACGTCTCGGGCCAGCAGTACCACTTCTCGCTGCAGATGGCGCAGGACGAGATCAACGCCAAGGGCGGCGTCGCCGGCAAGAAGCTGAAGATCGTCTTCGAGGACGTGAAGGATTCGAACAGCGTCGCGGTCAACGCCTATCTCAAGGTGGTGCGCGACATCAATCCGCCGTTCGTGTTCCTGTCGAGCTACACGACGCAGAACCTCGCAACCGAGCCCGAGGTCACCAAGGCGCAGATCCCCGGCATGTATGCCGGCGGCGGCGACGCCATGCACATGAAGAAGAATCCCTGGCTCTTCCGCATCCGCCCGGCCGACGGCATCCAGGCCCTGGCGCTGGCCAAGCATGCGACGGACGGGCTCGGCAAGAAGAAGATCGGCATCCTCTACGTCCAGAACGATTTCGGCCAGCCGGGCGCCATCGCCGCCGACAAGGTCATCAAGGCGGCGGGCGCGACCACCGTCGGCATGGAAGCCTACGCCTTCACCGACAACGACATGTCGGCGCAGATCCAGAAGCTGAAGAACGCCGGCGCCGACTGCCTGATCTGCATCTCCTACGGCAAGGACGGCGCGCTCATCCTGAAGCTGGTCAAGGAGATGGGCATCAACCTGCCGATCGTGATCTCGTCGGGCGTCATGGTGCCGGCGGCGCGCAACCTGATCGCGCCCGAGGAACTGGCCAACGTCAACGGCGTCATGGACGCCTATCTGGCACCCGAGCGCGGGCCCGAGGTCGCGGCCTACATCAAGAACTTCAAGGACCGCTTCAAGATCGACCCCGACCCGTTCGGCTCCTGCTACTACGACGGCGCCTGGATCCTGAAGCAGGTGCTGGACAAGGTCGGGCCCGACCGCGCCAAGATCCGCGACGCGCTCAAGGTGGTAAAGGACTACAAGGGCATCACCAACACCTTCTCGACCGATGCCGACGGCAACATGGTGCATTCGCTGGCCGTCTTCGGCATCAAGCCGGGCACCCGCGACCCGGTCTTCGTGCGCACCATCTCCGCCGCCTGACGCGATCGGGGGGCGGCCGGCCGGCCCGGCCGCCCCTCTCCCGCAGCACCCTTGGGGGGAGTGCCGGCGCCGGTGTCGCAGCAACTGATCCAGCTCATCGTCAGCGGGCTCGCCGTCGGCGCGGTCTACGCCCTGGTCGGCCTCGCCTTCATCATGGTCAACGAGGCGACCGGGGTCGTGAACTTCGCGACCGGGCAGATGGTCGCCATCGGCTGCTTCCTGTCGGTGACGACGGGCATCCAGATGGGCCTGCCGCTCGGCGCCGCCTATCCCCTGGCGCTGGCCGGGATGGCGCTCTTCGGCATGGTCTTCTACGCCGTCGTCTTCCGGCCGCTGCAGGACCGCCCGGTCGTCACCGTCATCATCGGCACGGTGATGATCGGCATCGTCATCCAGAACTCCGCCCTCATCACCTGGGGCTCGGTCCCGTTCCGGCCGCGCTCGCCGTTCGGCCGGCAGGTCGTCGACGTGTTCGGCGCCGCCATCTCGGCACACGCGCTCTTCGTGATCGCCGTCGCCTTCCTGATGATCGGGCTGCTCTACGTCTTCATCTACAAGACGGCGATCGGGGCCCGGATGCGCGCCGTCGCCCAGGACCGCGACGCCGCCCGGCTGATGGGGATCGGCGTCGACCGCATGTTCGTGCTGACCTGGGTCATCGCAGGCCTGCTCACCGGCACCGCCGGGCTGCTGGTCGGTCCGATGTGGTTCGCCGACGTCAACATGGGCGATCCGATCGCGCTCAAGGCCTTCGCCGCCATCATCATCGGCGGCTTCTCCAGCGTGCCCGGCGCGATCGTCGGCGGCGTGCTGGTCGGCCTCGCCGAGATGCTGGGCGCCGCCTACATCTCGTCCGCCTACAAGGACGGGCTCGTCTTCCTCGTCATGATCCTCTTCCTGCTGGTCCGGCCGCAGGGGATCTTCGGCGAACGCATCGGGCAGCGGGCATGAAGCCGCCGCGCAACCGGCTTGCCGTCGCGGCCGCCGCGCTCGCCTTCCTGCTGGCGCTGGCGTTGCCGGCCTTCGTCAGCGGCTACGGCATCCGCATCCTCAATCTCGCCCTGATCTCGGCGATCGCGGTGATCGGGCTCAACTTCGCCTTCGGCTATGCCGGCCTCATCACCCTGGCGCAGGCGGGCTTCGTCGGCTGCGGCGCCTACCTGACGGCCATCCTGTCGACTGCGGCGGGCCTGCCGCCGCTCGTCTCGATTCCGCTCGCCGTCCTCGGCACGGTGATCGTCGCAGTCGCGGTCGGGCTGCCGATGCTGCGGCTCAAGGGCCATTATCTCGCGCTGGCGACGCTCGGCTTCAACGTCTCCTTCGTCATCGTCGCCACCAACTGGAAGTCGGTGATGGGCGGCACCGACGGCATCTCCGGCATCCCGTCGCTGGCCGTGCCGGGCTTCGCCTTCGCCACCGACCACCGCTACTTCTATGTCCTGTGGCTGGCGCTGGCCGCCGCCACCTGGATCGCCTGGCGGATCCGCTATTCCCATATCGGGCTCGCCATGATCGCCGTGCGCGACGACGAGATCGCCACCGGGGC